>CAZAXY010000077.1:14317-18378 GCA_964489125.1 uncultured Saprospiraceae bacterium | reverse complement strand
CAAAAAGTGGAGCCTACCGGATTCGAACCGGTGACCTCTACACTGCCAGTGTAGCGCTCTAGCCAACTGAGCTAAGGCCCCATCTCTGAAGAGATTGCGAAAATAATTAAATCTATTAGATCACTGCGGGTCTACATCAATAGATATCATGACCCGCTTAAAGTCCTTGTGAGTCTTCATAAGCCCCTTGGTGGTGAGTAGAATATCCTTGATTGTCTTAATCGTTTTAGCATCCTTCTCTGTTTTAATATTAATCTGCTGCTGATACTTGTTTCTTACTCTGATGATCACAGGGTCAAAAGGCATGGTGCAGCGATCGCCAAGCTTCTTGTAAACTTCCTTAAAGAAATACTGCGCAGCCCCCTTGGTTCTCTGAAACTCCTTGTGTCGAAACCAAACTGTAATCATCCCGTAATATGGTGGATACTTAAATTGCTTGCGCTCTGCTAACTCTCGGCTATAGAATCTATCGTCATCATTCTTAAGTAATTCTTGGATGACTGGATGCTCAACCTGAAAAGCCTGAATAATCACTCGGCCTTTCCTGTCACGCCTCCCCGCCCTTCCACTGACTTGCTTAAGGAGCTGATAGCTGCGCTCTGACGCTCTAAAATCTGGATATGACAACAGACTATCGGCATTGAGGACCCCAACCAATCCGATATTATCAAAGTCGAATCCTTTAGTGATCATCTGGGTACCTATCAAGATATGGATACGCCCCTGCTTAAAGTCTTCTAAGAGTTTAAACTGGTTTTTCTTAGATCGAGTCGTATCATGATCAAAGCGATCAACTTTAAGGTCTGGGAATAACTCTCCTACGACTTGTTCGATCTTTTCAGTCCCAGAGCCCATCAATTGCAGCTCATAGCTACCACATGCCGGACAGGTATCCTTTTTATAGACTCGATGGCCGCAGTAATGGCATTTAAGCTCATTAATCTTCTGATGGTAAGTGAGGGTAACATCGCAATTGACACATTCTGCTGTCCATCCGCACTGTATACACTTGATAGTAGGTGCAAAGCCTCGTCGATTTTGAAATAGAATGACCTGCTGACCTTGCTCAATTGTTGATTCAATAGCCTCCTTGAGATCGTGCGATATTCCATTCTTGACCAAGCCTTTTTTATAGCACTCTTTGAGGTCCACAACTTGTATAAATGGAAGTCCAGCTGATCCAAATCGCTCAGTCATCTGTACGTAGGCATACTTCCCTTGGATGCTATTATAGTATGACTCAAGAGAAGGTGTAGCCGTCCCAAGAATAACATTCGCCTGGTGCATTTTGCCGAGCACCATGGAGACATCACGTCCTTGATATTTGGGGTTAGGATGATCTTGTTTATAAGAGCCATCATGCTCCTCATCTACGATAATCAACTTCAGATTATCTAGGGGCAAATAAAGCGATGATCGAGCCCCAATGAACAGCTTATTATCAAACCTCGAAGCGTTGAAGACCTCTACCCTTTTTGAATCATTTACCTGGCTATGAAAAACTAAGATTCGATCTCCCAGTTGATCTTGTAATCTCTGTACAATTTGCCCTGTCAAGGCGATTTCTGGCAGTAAATACAGGACCTGTCCTCCATCATCCAGAACTTCTTTAATCAGCTCTATAAAGACCCTTGTCTTCCCACTTCCAGTGACACCATGTAATAGCACTGGCTTCATATTGCTAAATGCCGCTTTAATCTGCTTTAGGGCTCTTGTCTGTTGATGCGACAGCGGATGGAAGTTTTGCTCTATAGGTATGTCCAGAACATCTAATCGACTCACCTCTCTCTCATAGATTTCAACAATGCCTTTCTTGGCAATAGCATTGATTACTGCACTATTCACACCAGCCATATCATAAATCGCCTTTTTGGGTACCTCTTTCATCTTCTGTCGTAGACTAAAGAGCGCTAATAGTGCATTGGATTGTTTCTGACTACGCTGTGTCAGTTCCAGCGCCAACTCTACGCTATCATATGGCTCTTTCACTCTTACAAATGACTCTTTCTTCTTAGCGTACTTCGTGATTAATTCTTCTTGTACAACCACCAGGCGACTCTGTACTAAGGACTTAATGATCGGATAGACAGATTTCTTATTGAGGATCTCTTGGATGACTTTTATTGTGAGTTCTTGCTGTATACTGAGGGCCTCACATATCAGATATTCTTGATCGCTGAGATCAGCCTCTTGCCATTCGATTCCGTGGTTGAGCATCAGCTTGGTTTCACTCGACAGTTTCAGGCCTGCTGGAAGAGCCACATTCATCACCTCTCCAGGATGAGCGCAGTAATACGAAGACAACCATTGCCAAAACTCTAACTGGCGTTCACCAACTATAGGACCCTCATCCAAGAGGGATATGATGTTACGAGTCTTGACAACAGGTTTGACATTGGACAAGTGAGTTACAATGCCACTATATAGCTTCTTATTAAAAGGCACCTCAACTCTTAGTCCTACACTAATCGAATCATGAAACTCAACAGGGACTCCATAAGTGTATATCTCTGGGAGTGGTAAAGGCAATAGCACTCCTGCGTACATGCCACTTTGCTCCGTGCTAAATCCCATAATTAAAAGAAGATATCTTGCGCGACTCTAAACGTATTGGCATGTGCCTCAACAATATCGGATACACGATGTGAATATCCTCCTCCCATACTGACTGCCACTGGAATTTTATTCTTTTTGCAAGCATCGAAGACGATTCGATCTCTCTCTTTGCAGCCTGCACGTGTCAAAGAGAGTCTTCCCAATTTGTCGGAACTTAAGACATCTACTCCTGCTAAATACAGAATCATATCAGGCTGGACCAAATCTATTAATCGAGGAAGTTCATTGCGAAGCATGGTCAAATATAAATCATCCTCAGTTCCATCTGGCAAAGGTGTATCGAGATCTGATCTCATCTTACGTAATGGATAGTTGCGCTCGCCATGAACACTCCAGGTAAATACTCTTGGTTCCTCTTCAAATATTTTGGCAGTTCCATTGCCCTGGTGAACATCCAAGTCCACAATTAATATTTGATCGACCAGCCGTTGTGATAGAAGTTCTTTAGCGGTAATAGCGAAGTCATTGAATACACAGAACCCTTCTCCCTTATCAGCAAATGCATGGTGAGTACCTCCAGCTACATTCAATGCAACGCCATACTCCATAGCATGCAGGGCGCAGTCTAGAGTTCCTTGAGCGATATGTCGACCACGCCGTATCAAGTCTGGTTTTACTGGAAATCCAATATCTCGCTCTGCCTTACGTTCTAAAGGTAAATTGTATAAGCTGTCGATGTATTCATCAGTATGCGTCCTCAACAGGCTGGAGTCCGGCAGAAATGTAGGCTCAAAGAAATTAGATTCAGTTATGGCCCCCTCATGCAAGAGTTGTTCTGGAATCAACTGATACTTGATCATTGGAAACCGATGACCTTCGGGAAGGTCATAAATGTAAATGGGAGCAAATGCTATTTTTAGCATGCTCCCATAACATATTATTTTAGGTAGTTGTTTGTTACAACTCTACTTTATTAGAGTAATATCTCCATGGATAATTTCAGTAGCTCCTTGTTCATTGGTTATCTCTATAAGGTAAACATATACTCCAGAGTTAGCAGGTCTTCCGCTAAATGATCCATCCCATCCAGAAGTTGGGTCATTTACTAACTCATTAAAGGATTCGAACACTTTGTTTCCCCAGCGATCAAAGATCTGCATGCCGAAGGTTGTAGTACGTCCAAAGTTGCCTTGTGGATAGAATCTATTATTACCACTTACACTTCTGGTCGTCATGACATTAGGAACGTATATATTATTAATTGGGGTTTCCGTATTAAAAGTTAGCGTCACTTGTGCATCAGCGATACATCCTTGATCATCTATAATCGACACATTGAAATTGCTGCTCTCAGTTAGCGTAACCATTGGATCAGGGCAGTCCGTACAACTCAAAGCAGGATTAGAAGCCCATAACACATCTACTATAACTCCATCGTAATTTAGATCTAAATCAAACTCACCAGCTCCTTGATCTATCGTGGTAACATCTACACTGAGAGTTCC
>CAZAXY010000077.1:459-14217 GCA_964489125.1 uncultured Saprospiraceae bacterium | reverse complement strand
AATCAAACTCACCAGCTCCTTGATCTATCGTGGTAACATCTACACTGAGAGTTCCAGCAGGTACTTCGGGGATGGTTACAGTCACAACTGACATACAGCCATCCGATCCCGCAACTTGAACGTTATAATCTCCTGGGAGCAATGCGTCAAAAGTAAATGGAAATGCGTCTACTATCACAGGGTCACTTCCGACTCCGTCGATTGTAAAAGGCGGTGTGGCGCCAGACACGTTCTCTAAAACAAACATGCCATTTGCCACACCTTCGCATGATCCAATAATTCCTCCGACTTGGAAGTCTATATCTGAAAAGTTAATGCTCAATGTTTCTGTACTTGGACAACCATTGTTACCGATAGCTGTCACTGTATAATCTCCTGGTTCAAACACTATAGGGTCTGCTTCTGTACTTGTGAACCCATTAGGTCCTGTCCATGTAATATCTGTTGAGGTTGATACAGCAAGTAATTGTGCTTGAGTTGAACCACAATCCAAATCTCCGACTATCGAAGCTGTCAACTCTGGCCCATCTCCATCAGGAATTACCTCTACCTCAAAAGTGCCAACACAACCATTGTCTCCTACCACTTCTACTTCGTAAGTTCCTGGCATATCAACGACGGGGCTCTCTTCCACAATTGAAACACCATTTGGGTCTCTCCATCCCCTGATATCACCATCCGTAGTAACAGATAATTGTGCAGTACTATTCATACACCCGATTGAGACATCATCGCCTGTAATACTAGGCGGATTAATATCTTCTATTACTTCTACAGATGCAAATCCTGGACAATTAGTGTTTGACTCAACCATCACCGTATAAGTACCTGGCATTGAGACCAGCGGGGCAATATCATTGATGATCATTCCGTCAGGACCCGTCCATTCGACAATAGTACCATCTGTTGTTGCTGAAATTCTCACTTCTGATATATCACAAGTAAGCGTGCCCATAACTTCAGCAGTTGCAGTAGTCTGCTCAGAGGCTGCCATGATATTTGCTGGAGTCTCATTAATACATCCATTGTCACCTTGTATGGACACTATATATACTCCAGGAACATTTATTACCGGATTCGGCTCTGTTGATGAGAATCCTCCAGGCCCTGTCCATCCAAGGAATGTTCCTTCATTTGCCGTGAATTGCAATCTCGTTGTCGAGTCATTGCTACAACTTAAAATTTCGTTTCTTACGCTCACCTGAGGCGAGATAAAATCTTCTATAATTTCAACTGATTCAGATACTGAACATCCGTTAGCTGAAGTAACTGTAATTACATAAGTGCCTGGGAAGTCTACCACTGGATTTAACTCCTCTGATCTAAATCCTCCTGGACCTCGCCATTCTATAATTTCTGCATCAGTCATAGCGCTGAGCATCAGCATCGTATCATTATTACATGTTAGTGCATCGTCATTAACGACTAACTGCGGTGGCGCATCATCGAAAATAACTGTGATAGACGCAGTGTTTCTACATCCTGCAGCATTTATGACAGTTACCGTGTACTCACCTTCTTGGGTCACGGTTGGACTCACGACATTTTCCATAAAGTTGTTTGGTCCAGTCCATCCGATTACTGAACCATCAGAAGTTACGCTTAGAGTACCTTGATTAGTCCCACACTCTGACTCAAGATCAACAGAGCTTATCTCTGGACCGTCAGCTGCAGGAGCAACTGTCGCCACATCACTTGATTCACAACCATTTGTTCCAATTACGAATACAGTATATTCTCCTGGTTCTGTTATTTCTGGATTTTGATCTGGAGAACTGAAATTGTTTGGCCCAATCCATTCGATGATTGTTCCTGCCGTATTCGCTTCAAGAATAGCACTCGATGTAGCACAATCAATCATTTGATCTATAGCCTCGACCATAACTGTATCTGTATCAACAGATACATTAATATCAGCTGTCTCTTCACAACCATTTTCCCCCATGATTAATATGGTATAAGTACCTGCCTCAGTAACAAATGGCCTCTCATCTGTGGAAGAAAATCCATTAGGTCCGGTCCATTCTATTATAATACCGTCTGTTGCTGCTTCCAACTGGATTTGTCCTTGAGTAGCACAAGTTATTGACGCAACTGAATCGACAAAGACTACAGGCAGATTCAGGTCTTGATTCACTATAGCCTGTACAGTGTCCTGACATCCGTTAGCTCCTGCGAGCAATGCTGTATATGTTCCTCCAACAGTAACTGTTGGCCTTTCTTCAGTTGATGTAAAGCCATCTGGTCCTGACCATTCAACCAAGGCTCCAGAGGTAATGACTAGTGTTAATTCTAAAGCACCTAAATTAAAACAGTTTAGATCGCCGCCTAAGGCGTCTGCCTCTGGAAATGGTCCACTCTCGAACACTTCCAGCATAGCTGTGGTATCACAACCATTAGCACCTACTACTGTCACCATGTAAATACCTGGTGTAGTAGCTGTTGGTGAGTCGTCTGCACTACTGAAGCCGTCAGGACCTGTCCATCCTGTAATCATACCGTCTGTGTCGGCAATAAGATTAACAGGTGTTCCATCACAATCAAGAGTGATATCTATTGCGGTAACTGATGGTACTGTGAAGTCTTCGATGATTTCTAAATCGACTTGTGCCTCACAACCATTTGTTCCTTGTATTCTAGCTTGGTATAGGCCTCCTGATGATACAGTTGCATTAATATCTGTTGAAACAAATCCATTTGGTCCTGTCCATTCGACAAATATGTCAGATGTTGACAGATTAAGCACCACTTCAGGTCCTCCAGCACATCCTATTGTGTCAGTTGTCGTTGTCCCAGTCGGCATAACCGTATCGGCTGTAACTTCAACGATATCAATCATTGGACAGCCGTTAGGCCCAACAGCCTCCGCCTCATACATGCCAGATTCTGTTATAGTTGGTGTTTCATCTGTAGAAGTAAATCCATTAGGGCCTCTCCATTCGACGAATGTTCCGTCTGTCGTTACGCTGAGTGTGAGCTCTCCATTATTATTACAATTGATTACTCCTCCAGATGCATCTACTGTCGGAGGCATTAGGTCTTGAGTAACGTTAACAGGAAACTCTGATGTACATCCATCTGGTCCCGCTACAGTTAATGTATATATTCCAGAAATTGATACTTCTGGAGCTTCATCTGTTGAGGTAAATCCGCCTGGCCCAACCCACTCTACAACAGTACCATTGTGTGTTGGAGTTAAGATCGCAGTTGGGTTATCACATGTAATTTCTGGCGCATCAATCTCAGCATTTATTAATTCAATGTTGACCATTACTATACTATCACATCCTGAGGTACTCGCTCCAGACAATATTACTTGTTCACTTGTTGCATCTGTGAATACCTGTGTTCCTATTACTACAGATCCTCCAACACAGATAGTCTCGTTTACTTCTGACATTCCTAATTCTTCAAATGCTATATCTACATGAAGACTGGCTGAACAGCCATTGGCACCAGAGTTTGCAAAGAAAGTTGTAGTTGGATTGTCTCTGTTGAACAATACCATATTGCCCTCAAAATCTTGAATGAGTGTGTCCTGATCAGCACAGAACATGCGTCTGATTGTATCGGCTTGAACAGGAATGATGTTCGCAACGATTTCTACTGCGTTGTTGCAATTGACTCTTTCTAAATGAGTCGGATTACTCGCAGATATTCTAATTTGTTGTGTCCCGGCTGCAATCAGTGTATCCTGATTTTCGCAGAGATCAAATTCTATCCTCTGGATATTATCCTGAGGTGGGAAGTTAATAATTAATTGTCTCGTACTATCACATCCATTAGAAGCTGAGAATGGGAAAGTATATAAGATATCAGTTGATTCTGTAAATACCGTATCAATAGCATCGGCTAATTCAGGAATAAATTCATCGGTGATCCCGCCTAAAACATTACCATTTGGATCAATAGTGTCATAAACATAAACCCTATCGGTAATGCAGAAGTTTCCGATGAAAGGAGTCAATTCTCTTCTATCGGGTAATCGATTGATATTGATCTGCATCCCTCCTCCACACTCTGCACTCATCGAAGGAACGAAAGTGCTCTCATTGAACTCCATCCCCATAAACTCAAAGACATCACCTTCACAGAGGGTTGTGTCAATCACAACAGGATCGGTTTCATCTACTATTAAGAAATCGAATGTCAACTGATTAATCTCCCCACATGGGCTGATCGCTTCGATAAAAAAGGTTCGTTGAGAAGCACGCAAACCTTCAAGAGAAATAGATCTCATCTGAGATTCTACATCCTGAACGGTCTCGTTATTATCTATAAAGAAAAACACGTCATCCTCCCCATTAACACTCAACTGTAGGTTTAAATTCATCTGAAATATATCGATAAAATCAAATCGTTGTGAAGATGTGTTACAAAATACAGGTTGTGGATCTGGTTGTATCGCGAAATTGTCTAATCGAGTAATATCATCAACCTCAATCAGTCTTGTTACCTGCTGAATAGCTGGGTCATCAGGAATAAAAGTAAAGTCCAGCACTTGACCTGCAAATTGATCTAAATCAGTTCCAGGTATCCATGTGCCTGTTATTCCATTGTCTGATACTAAAGGCAAATCAACGTCCGAGCACAAAATCGGAAATAAATCAAATTCTGGCATTGACGTACATACCGCATCAGTTGCAGGAAGAATATTTACATTAACAGATTCTTCCAACATACATCCGTTAACATCTGTAATCTGCACGGTATATGTACCTTGTCTACTTAGATCAAGATCTCCTTGATCAAACCTAATCTCTGCATCGGTTGAAATAAAATTATTCGGCCCAGACCATACAAATTGTAGTTGCTCTGGATTAATGGCATTAGTACGCATAATCAAAGGGCGAGAAGAGTTCTCACAAATAAATCCTGCGTCATGATTAGTAAGAAAGATAGTTGCTGATGCAAGATCGCGTCTTACACCCTCTATTAAGACATCACCTAACTCATAAAATTCATCTACTTCTTGAGTTCCTCCAGCGATAGTTATACTAACGAATATTGCTTCTTCAAATATTTCCTCAATAACATCATTAAATGTTCCGCACACTTCTCTCGTTAATTCTGTTCTGGTACCATCCGCATTAAAAATTTCATATCTAATTTCCATAAAATCGGTACCTGGTTCCAAACATCCGCCTAAATCTATATCATCAGTGGTCAGGTCATTATTAGTACCGCATTCTAAGGTTGCAGAGCTCGCTACAGGTATTTGTATTCTTACACTACAGTATGATGACAATAGACCAGAAGGCACTTCGATATCTATTTCGCTATCGTTTTGCCCACAATTAGCACTTGGATCAGTGGGTCCACATGGGCATCCACAGGTGCCCTCCCATGCATTAATGACGAAAACATCTCCTTGAGTGCCAAAAAAACCATCTCCATCACAGTCGTTGGATTCATTTCCAGTGGCATTCCATGACGTCCCATTAGGTGTTATACCATTGAGTCCTGTCTGTGCAGACCAATCTATGCGATCGATAGTCTCAAAGGTTTGGGAGTATGTCGTGATAGCCAATAAGGATAAAACGACGATGAAAAGAAATTTTAAATTGTTCATTGTATAGAGATCATGCGTTACACATATGACAATTAACCGACGTTTCCCCCCTATCTGAGATCTCACTGATTGATGCAAAGCATGATGCTGATAGAAAAATAAGTGAAATAATCCTCTAATTTTGTGGCAAATTGTAGCCATATGCCGTTAAGTGAGCAGGAAGTCATACGCCGAGAAAATCTTCAAAAAATTATCGATACAGGTATAGATCCATATCCCGGAGCAGAATATAATATCAGTCATTATGCAATTGACATAAAAGATTCATTTAAAGAGGATAACAAAGATGCTTATACAGAAGTAAGTATTGCAGGAAGGTTGATGATGAAGCGAATTATGGGTAAGGCTTCATTCGCAGAATTGCAAGATAGTTCCGGACGTATTCAAGCATACGTTAGCCGAGATGACATCTGTCCAAATGAGGATAAAACCTTATATAATACGGTGTTCAAAAAGCTTTTAGACATAGGTGATTTTATTGGAATTAGAGGATTTGTTTTTCATACTAAAACGGGTGAAATCACGATCCATGTAAAAGAGTTGACGGTGCTCAGTAAGTCTCTCAAGCCACTACCAATTGTCAAGACGGACGCCGATGGCAAGGTACATGATGCAGTGACTGATCCTGAATTCAGGTATCGCCAACGATATGCTGACTTAGTGGTTAATCCAGGGGTGAAAGAAACGTTTATCAAGCGGACAAAAATGTACAATAGTATCCGTTCGTTTCTCAATGAGCGTGGATATCTGGAGGTAGAGACACCCATCCTGCAACCACTATATGGAGGAGCAGCGGCGAGGCCATTTAAGACCCATCACAATACACTGGACATGTCACTTTATATGCGTATAGCTAATGAACTGTATCTAAAGAGATTGATCGTGGGAGGTTTTGATGGTGTCTATGAATTTTCTAAGGATTTTAGAAATGAAGGCATGAGTCGTTTTCATAATCCAGAGTTTACGCAGATAGAGCTATATGTCGCCTATAAAGACTACGAGTGGATGATGAATCTGGTTGAAGAAATGATCGAAAAGGTTGCCATAGATGTTACAGGATCCACAGAAGTAGAAGTAGGTGATAAAGTTATTAACTTCCAACGTCCTTGGAAGCGGTATACGATGTACGGAGCTATAGAAGAGTTTACTGGAGTTGACATTTCAAATATGGATGAGGACGAAATGAGAGCCACAGCTAAAGAAATGGATGTCCATGTGGATAACAGTCTTGGCAAGGGCAAGATAATCGACGAGATATTCGGAGAGAAATGCGAGCGTTTCTTAATTCAACCTACCTTCATTACTGATTACCCAATCGAAATGTCTCCTCTCGCCAAGAAGCATCGTGAAAAAGAGGGCCTCGTTGAGCGTTTCGAAGCGATATGCAATGGCAAAGAAATCAGTAATGCATTCTCCGAGCTGAATGATCCAATCGATCAGAGAGCGAGATTTGAAGATCAATTAACTTTAGGGAAGCGAGGTGATGATGAGGCAATGGTATTAGACGAAGACTTCTTGAGGGCGCTAGAATATGGTATGCCTCCAACTGCAGGAGTTGGGATCGGCATGGATCGCTTGGCAATGATCATGACCAACTCCACATCGATTCAAGATGTTTTATTCTTCCCACAAATGAAAGCTGAATAATAAGATATAAATCCTACGATCATGAGTAACAATTTATTAAAAGGAAAAAGAGGTATAGTATTCGGAGCACTTGACGAAAAATCAATTGCCTGGGCTGTTGCGAAGAAGTGTGTGGAGCAAGGGGCTCAGATCACATTGACTAATGCTCCTGTGGCCCTTAGATTCGGTAAGATAAACGAACTCGCTGAAGAGCTCAACACGATTGTAATCCCATGTGATGCCACTAATATGGATGACATATCAGCCCTCATCGATCAAAGCATGGATCACCTGGGTGGTAAAATTGATTTCATCCTTCATGCTATAGGCATGTCTCTCAATGTGAGGAAAAAGCGAGGCTATACCGATATTAAGCATGATTGGATGCTCAAGACTTTCGATATTTCAGCGATTTCCTTTCATAAGGTTATGCAAGTAGCCTATCAGAAAGACGCTATGAATAATTGGGGTTCTATAGTTGCACTAACGTATATGGCTGCACAACGTACTTTTCCTGAATACAGTGAGATGGCGGAGTCTAAAGCCTTGCTAGAGTCATTTGCCCGTAGCTTTGGATATCACTTTGGGGTGAAGAACAATGTGAGAGTCAATACTATCTCTCAATCGCCTACGATGACGACAGCAGGTAGTGGTGTAAAGGGATTTGGTGACTTCTATGATTTTGCAGAACAGATGTCTCCGCTCGGCAATGCAGATGCAGAATCCTGTGCGGATTACTGCGTAACGTTATTCTCTGATCTAACAAGGATGGTTACGATGCAGAATTTATTCCATGATGGTGGTTTTTCAAATATGGGAATCAATTCTGCGGCGATTCAATCTGATGGAGATTCCGATTAATCCAGTAGACGCCATTTTAGACCGAATACGACCCGAGAGCTAAATAATCCTCGGTCCTGAACAGGAGTTATACCAACGGTCCGTTGCGATCCTAAAGCTATAGCGGAAGCATTAACAGACTTGATAAAAAACGCCAACGTATCTATCTGTATAGTTAGGTAAGGATTAACTATAGCGATGTCACCACTCTGTTGACTAAGCCCATTATTATAAAATCGACCAAATACGTGATGGAAAGCAGGAGCATTATATGATGGAATCAAATAATAATCAATGCCGAGATCAATCCGTGCTTTATACTTCTTGAGGAAAGTTCCTGTGGACAGACTTCCTGCGAGTTGTAGCTCTGGTGCGAGGATTATATCATTGTTGATCTGGTTATAAATCAAGTTATGTTGACTCTTGAAGATCCAGAAATCTATTTCACGAGACACGATGGCGGAAAGGCTCGTCACAGCAGTACTCAACTGAAATGGAATGGCTTCAGTATTTAAAAACACACCATTACTCAATTGAAGCGCTCCAAGACTTATATTAAATCCCGCTACCCTACTTCTCAAATGAATATCGAGATATGAAGATTTTATAAACTCATTCTGCCAGATATAATCAGAATTCAATTCTTGATCCTGAAGCGTCAAACTCGGATTTAGGAGTTTGTAATTAATGTCCAGCAGGAATGGTAATTTGTCTGTGTGTCTCTCAATTGAAGCATTCAGCGACAATTCGCCAGAGACATCTATTATCCCTAATTGCCCTCTCGCCGAAAATAGTAACGATTCGGTTAGTTCATTCTTATAGCTTAGGCCAATTATCACTTCATTGATCGGTATGGTATCGATAGTATTGCGATAACTCTTGTTATTATAAATCAAAGAAGCTGAAGCCGCAGAACGCTTATCCTTAAGGATTAATTCATTTTTGAGTTGTGTGGTCCTTAATTGATTATTCAGATTGACAGCCAAATTGTTGGCATCAAACTGTATCGGAACATATATTGCCTGTTCAGAACTTTGTACAGATTCATCTAGGAATGTATAGCGGTTGGACATAAATTTTAGCGCACTGCGTAAGGTGAGACTCCTACCTTGTGCAAGGCTATCCTTAAGAAGGAGCTGATTGCCCAGCTCCAAATGAAAATCGGAAATGTTAGAGCGAGCCTCGTCTGCAGCTAAACCTGAACTTGGCAAAAAAGACCGTGATTGAGCTTCATTGACACTATAGTTTTGAATGGAGACATAGGATCGTCGTTTTCTGTCACTTGCCTCCTGTATAAGCTTTATGGCAACATTTCTCTGGCGGTTGGCCTGGGTGCCTATCCAACTATCGTCTGAGAAGGTATCAAACTCGAAGTTCAGTTTGATTCCTCTTGCAAAACGACGATAAAAATCTACTTGTAAATTATCAGATTTCTGACCCGCAGCAGCAACTCTCTGTAAGAATGCTCCTCGACCATAATGTATGCCCCAATAACTTCTATTCGTATCATAGTAATCATAGGAATTATACTGATCTGATAACGGACGATATTGATCGTGCCCCAATTCTAAACCGATGTCATTATAGAATTTTACTGGTGTGGCTTGAGAGGCGGAGTTCTCGGAGCCTAGATTGGGCGTGAAGAATGGGCTTGTATAAAATGGTTCAACGACATGGAGATTCTTGTACATCGTATCAACTGTGATCGGGCTAAACTCATCTGACAAACTTTTCTTGAGAATCTTTAATTGAGGGCGGTCTATGGTATCCTCTGTGATGCCTGATGCACCAGGTCGACCTGATGGTCTAACATTACCCAATCCTCCTTGGGAGCCGCCGGTCGGAAACTGGGCTTCCAAGCTCGACGCCCATAACAACGATATACTCAGGATTATTAATCGTATCCACACCCTACAAAGTTATGCTATTAAGTTCCTGAAATATAAAAAGGACCCAAACTTTGTTGGGTCCTCGATTACAGCATAATATAATCAAAAAACAATTAATCTTTTGGCACATCCGAGAACACGCCGATATTGTCTAAGTAGAACCCTACATCTTGTACATTGACATCACCATTTAGGTTGAAGTCACCGAGATAGTAACTACTGTTTTGTCCATTTTCTTGTTGAAGCTGATCTAGGTCACCTACTGTAATATTTACTGAAGATCCATCTCCAAGTGCCTGATTACTATTAGCACCATACATCGCAAAAACACCTGGTTGAATTTCCTTCTGACCGAATCCAAATAACTCCCTATACGACTGCTGACGTCTAAAATCCCAAGTCACTCGGCCGTCTATTACGGGAACAGGCTCTGGTGACATCACTATTAGGTGGTTTCGGTGTTCAACGACCACATAGTATTCAAGTGATGGATCCAAGACGCAGCAAGATTCTGCTCCATTAAATTCTATAGAACCATCCTTCTGTAATATGCCAGATCGTGTACACGATTCGTACTCTTCATTCCGATCTTGTCTGAGGCTAACCAGCACCCAGTCTACTGCATCATCTGAATATGTATCAGTGTTATCATTTTTTGTTTCGTCAATACTCAATCCTTCCGTTCCATTGTAGAACCAAGGTTCGTTTTTATATGGATGTCCAGGTTCGGTAGCAATACCAAAGAAGGCACGTGGTCTCTGACCTGGCAAATATCCAAGTGGCATCAAGTCTGCCCTATGTTCACTAGCTTGCAGATCGAATGTTCCTTCTATGTAGACACTTGCATCAATCTGAGCACAAACTGGATCGCAATCTCCTTGTAGAGATAACTCAACAATAAATGTACGCGGGCAACCTTGGCTATCTGTTATGATCAAGTCATAAGTGCCTGGTCCCAAACCGTTTGTTGAAGGGGTGATATCTCCTGTACTCCATACATAGTCATATGGCCCCGAGGTGCCATCTACTGTTACGCTGATAGATCCATCTTGTGAGCCACAGTTTGGATCGGTGGAATCTATTGTCGCGGTATACTCACATGGCGCAGAGAAACCAGCATCAGAATCCTCAATATCCTGACCACTGATTAAAGTTATCACTTCTGTCATACCAGTCACTGGGTCCGCATCACTATCAATTGTTCTATCCACAGTGGCATTGAGTGGGGCGTAATCAAATCCTTCTGGCAAAATGAAATTAAGGATATACTGATCAGGCGGAAGGTTGGTAAACACGTAACTACCATCATCCCCTGAGAATGTCGATGCCTGAATTTCAAAATCTGTATTCAATAACTCAACTTCTACGCTAGCTAGGCCAGGCTCATTGTTCTGTCTGATTCCGTCACCGTTGTCAACCCATACAAAGTCTCCAATAGATCCATTGGTATAGAATCCAGCATCAATGCTAAATTCTGTTTCACTGACATCTAATCTTACTGGAGGAGTAAATTCTGTTATAGTTACATCACTATCCAAATTAGAATCTCCTTGTCCTGGAAGTGTGGGCAAAAAACCAGAAGGAGCATTAAATTTCACAAAATACACACCTGGCTCTACACCTTCGAGAAAGTATCTACCATTGGCATCTGTGGTTGTCGAAATAACATAATCCCTGTTAGAATCAAATAATTCTACGAGTACATTGCTCAATGGCGGTTCATTATCTTCTTGGATTCCATCTCGATCTAAATCTTCCCAAACATAGTCTCCTATTATACTTAACCCTACTGTTCCAAAGCTATAAGCCAAAAAATTGCTTGGAACTATGTTTTCATTAGTAGTAATCGACCCAAAAAACTGGTTTGAAACACCACCGGTGAATTCTGGTATACTCGTATCTTCACTTAAATAAACCACATCGACTGTAGAAGGAATAGGAATCCACATAGAACCATCCCAACCTACTATGGTAAGTTTGTCCAAATCGTTATTAGTTAATTGAGCAAGTCGACTATCAAAATCCCATGTAAGGGTGATTTGTGTCGGGTTATTCCCATCTATATCCCAGTACTCAACATCACTAACTTCAGTGAGGGATCTACTCTTATCCGATCTATCGAATGGCGCTCCGGCAGGCATAGGCTGTAATAAGTCTCCAAGCACACCCTGTATTCTTGCGGCAGAAGGATCAGCTCTATAATAGGCAGCTGACGCTCCTTCAGATCCTGATATAGCAATCGGTCTATAAAAATTATCGTTGCCTATCGGAAAGGTAAAACCATCAGATCCGTAGTATTTGACATACCCATCAACATGTTGGTCTCTATCTACATTTTTCCATCCAGTCGAAACATTAGAGAATGAGAAGAAACCTCTATCGCCATTTCTATCTGTTCCAATGAGTCCAGGTAATACGCCTGAGCCTCCGTAATCAAAGTCGTGCTGGCCAAAAACAACACTCTCACCTTGATTATGCACGTAAGTGTTACCAAGGCTTCGGGACTGCCCTATCAAGCTTACGCTGAATAGCATTGCAACTGCCCATGCTGTCAATTGGAAATATGAGTTAAAGCTGTTCACGTCGTAACTATTTGGGGTTAGTTCTAATAATTACTTTACAACAAATACCACATTGATAAATGTACAGTTACCCGGTGGCACGCTGATTACATCATAAGTAAACAATCCATTATCATCTAATCCTACATTATCAAAAACTGCACCGTCCAAATCTGTAATATAATATTCTAACTCATTTCTCTCATATGTCGGAATCGCACCTGCAGATGATGGGCTTGCTAACAATGGAGAGCCATATCTATCAACATATTCTTGCCATAAGTCAATCGACTCACCAGTAGTAATAGTACTTACATCAATTACAATTGCTGGAGGGTAGAATATCTTTGAAGACTTCGCTGTATTTACTTCGACAATATCTCCATTGGCTTCTACTCCTAATAAAGCTACTTCATTTCCTGTGTTAAAAGTTGCTCCATCGTACTGATCAAATTTGATAGGTAATGTGTGATCTGTTAAGGTAAACATTCTTGTAAAGCCGCCGCCAGCTACATTTTCATTATAATCGGCTATAAAAAATTCTCCATTGCCTATGGAGCTGGCATTTACACCCATCAGAAATGATTTCATTGTTGTATTTGGATTTCCACTAAATCTATCCATAATAAGTGACGTAGTATTTCCACCTCGTGAAAGTCTAAATGCTTCATTAACGTGTAAAGGCCTTGAAGGTGTTGCGATACCAACGCCAACAGAACCAGAAGGAAGAATGGTAACGTCACGTGCAGATCCATCAAAAGTAAGACTGTTGCCGTTCAAGATGACATCTCTAGAAGAACTCAATGTCTGATCGGTGGTTCCTAAATGATCATCATCAAATGTTCCTCCACCATTAGAAAGTGCTACTTCATCACCAGTTTTTGTTATAGTCTGCAGTTCATTAGTACTATCATTATCATTATCTGCAACAGAAAAAGTCACAGAACTGCCGCTTTCAATGTCTATAGTCTGATTTACCCCTGTTTTCCCACCATCTGAAAGATCTTGATCATCTGAATTGTCTAAGTACGGTGTAAGATTTACCGTGCCACCATCTTCCAATGTTAACGTATTACCCGAGATACTCAACTGTTGATCATCTGATCCAGCATTGTCTAAGATGCTCAAATCAACCATCTCACTACCACCATCTTCTAAGGTGATTGTCAATACATTAGTCGTAGTATTCAAATCAAAATCTGTGATCTGCTGATTATCTGAATTGTCTAAGTACGGTGTAAGATTTACCGTGCCACCATCTTCCAATGTT
>CAZAXY010000077.1:0-359 GCA_964489125.1 uncultured Saprospiraceae bacterium | reverse complement strand
GTGATTGTCAATACATTAGTCGTAGTATTCAAATCAAAATCTGTGATCTGCTGATCATCGGTACCTGAGTTATCTAACTCATCTAAGTTGATCATTCGTGAACCTCCATCTTCTAATGTGATGGTGATATTATTAGTGGTGTCATCATAGTTAAAAGCTGTAATCTGCTGATCATCTGAGCCCCTAAGACGGTATAAAGCTCCACTTTTAAGGCCTATCCAGAGGATGCCATCATCAGAATTCATGTACAAATCACCTTCAGCACCAGCTGCTGCATCATGGATAGCGGTTATTTCGCTGGTCTTTAATACCCTCTGAGCATTCATACTCAAGCCGCAGAAGATGATTAATGAGATAAT
>CAZAXY010000076.1:0-18609 GCA_964489125.1 uncultured Saprospiraceae bacterium | reverse complement strand
GAGTTGGGCAATATGCACCCGGAGCCCTACCCAGGTTTGTATAACAATATGGCCTTAACCACTTGGATGCTGACCTTCTTCTGGTTACCTCAGCAGGTGATACGTGGAGAGAAGACCACAGAAGATGGAGATAGAATGATCTGGAGCTTGGTAGTTCCGCATCTTACTAAAAAGGGATTAAAGTCATTCAAGAAATTTTTTGGTGAGGAGGTTCTTCACAATTTGGGAGAGCCATTCAATTTGGATATTGACTCACTCGTAAGGATATAAGATATGCCAGCACTAAAGAGTACGATTAATACACAAAGCAAGTCATTTCAAGAGAAAATGGCACAAATGCGCGAGCTCTGTGATGAACTGAGTGAGCATATGGAGAAGAGCCGATTTCAAGGCAAGGATAAGCATATCGCACGTGCTCGTAAACGTGGGAAGTTATTAGGCCGTGAGCGATTAGAATTGTTGCTTGATCGTGACAGTCCTTTTTTAGAGTTACTGCCTCTAGCAGGGATGAATGAGAAGGGAGGATTTGGTGCCGGCGGGACTAGTGTGTCAGGAATCGGAATTGTCTCAGGCAAGTTGTGCCTCATCAATAGTAATGTAGGAACTCGAAAAGGGGGATCGGTAGATTATGCGACCACATTCAAAAGCCTGAGAGTTGGACAGATCATCAGAGAAAATCGCTTGCCAAGTATCAATCTTGTGGAGAGCGGAGGCGCCAATCTTCCTGATCAAGCGAAGATATTCAACTATGGCGGTGAATCATTCAGAGAAATAACACGTCGATCGAAACAAGGATTGACTACGATATCATGTGTATTCGGTAATGCCACAGCAGGTGGCGCGTATGTGCCAGGGATGTCTGACTTTGCAATATTTCAGAAAGATGCCGCCAAGGTATTTTTGGCAGGTCCACCACTCGTTAAGATGGCAACTAATGAAGTCGCTACCGATGAGGAACTTGGTGGGGCAGAAATGCATAGCAAAGTAAGTGGTGTCAGCGATTACCTTGCGGAGGACGAGTACGACGCTATACGATTAGCCCGTGAGATTATGACTTGGGTGAATGTTGAAAAGCCGCATTTCACACCGACAGAGCCAATAGTGAATCCGATCTACGATACTTCCGAAATTTTAGGAGTGGTCAGCGCTAACTCTAAGGTACCATTTGATGCGAGAGAATTGATTATGCGCATTACGGATGGTTCAGAATTCAGCGAATTCAAGCCACTATATGGGAACACGATGATTGCAGGATGGTGCAAGATACACGGCTATCCTGTAGGCATTATCGCTAATAATGGCGTGATATTCTCGGAGTCAGCCAATAAAGCCTCACAGTTTATACAGCTATCCAATCAGAATAATATCCCACTCCTGTTCATGCAGAATACCACGGGTTATATGGTGGGTAAGGCCTATGAAGAAGGAGGGATCATCAAGAATGGTGCAAAATTAATTAATGCAGTATCTAATAGCACCGTGCCACACCTGACACTGATGATCGGCAACTCGTATGGCGCGGGTAACTACGGTATGAATGGGAGATCCTACGATCCGAGGTTCTTATTAACCTATCCCAATGCGAAGATCGGCGTCATGGGCAGTGAACAGCTCGCAGGAGTTATGGAGATTGTTCAGAAAGCTTCAGCAAAATCTCTGGGGCAAGAATACGATGAAGAGAAAGGGGCGATGCTCAAGGCGATGTTGATCGCTGATGTAGAGTCTAAATCTACGGCATGGCACTCGACATCACAACTGTGGGATGATGGCGTAATCGACCCACGAGAAACACGTAATTACTTAGGTTTTAGTCTAGCCATATTGTATAACCAAGAGATTAAAGGAACGAAAGCATATGGAGTCTGGAGACATTAATATGATTAACGCAATCTTGATTGCTAACCGGGGTGAGATTTCATCCCGGGTGAGTCGCACTTGTCGTAAGATGGGCATTAGATCAATTGCGGTGTTTTCTGATGCCGATCGTCATATGCCATTTGTAAGAGATGCCGATGAAGCCGTATATATTGGCGCCAGCAGCCCAGCGGAGTCCTATCTCGATGTCGATAAGGTTATTGAGGCAGCCAAGAGTTCAGGTGCAGATGCGATTCATCCTGGATATGGATTTCTATCGGAGAATGCCTCTTTTGCTCAGCGTTGTGCACAAGAGGGAATTATATTCATTGGACCCAACCCCGAGGCTATCACAGCAATGGGCTCCAAGTCACAAGCTAAGGCATTAATGATCAAGCATGAGGTGCCTACTGTGCCAGGGTATCAAGGAACCGATCAATCTAAGAAGCGCCTCATCAAAGAAGCAAAAGCAATAGGATTTCCATTGTTGCTCAAGGCGACAGCAGGTGGTGGCGGCAAAGGAATGAGAATCGTACAAAAAGCCGCAGAACTCGACGCAGCCATAGATGCTGCAAGCAGAGAGGCACAATCGGCATTTGGAGACGATGAACTCATCCTAGAGAAATATGTGGAGTCAGGTAGGCATATTGAGTTCCAGATATTTGGAGATCAACATGGTAACTGTATTCACCTGTTGGAACGGGAGTGCACTATTCAGCGGCGATATCAGAAGGTAGTGGAGGAGAGCCCATCACCGATTATGACTCCCGAGTTGCGCGAACAAATGGGTCAAGCCGCAATCAATGCCGCGAAGGCGATTCAATATGACAACGCTGGTACAGTAGAGTTTATCTACGATGATCACTCTGGAGCGTTTTATTTCTTAGAAGTCAATACTAGACTACAAGTAGAACATCCAGTAACTGAAGAAATCACTGGTCTTGATCTTGTCCAACTTCAGATCGAATCGGCACAAGGCATGCCCTTAAGTCTTCAACAAGATAGCATACAAGCTAATGGTTATGCCATTGAAATCAGGCTTTATGCGGAAGATCCATTTAATGATTTTAGACCTGTCACAGGCTTGATACAACATTTAGACATACCTGAAGTGCCTGGCTTAAGAGTAGAGACTGCCGTAGAGTCTGGTTCCGAGATTTCGATGTATTACGATCCTATGATCGCCAAGCTTATTGTGCATGACGCAGATCGACAGTCTGCACATCGTAAGTTGAGCTACGTTATAGATCATATGGTCTGCGCAGGTACAGTTACCAATCAAGCATTGCTATCAGAAATACTCAATCATCAAGACTTCAGGAATGGGCAGTATAACACGCACTTCATCTCTGATCACATTAACTTAACTGAACCAGATAAAGACCAACAGGCATTGTTTGATGCATGTATAGCCTGTACATTGTATCGTTGGGCCATTCGCGATAAGCAGAGAAGCATCCTTAAGGCGATGCCATCAGGCTGGCGAAATAGTTTTAACGATTATCAAAAAGACGAATTCAAGATAGCAGACGAAACCTATCCAATAAACTATAGACATTATGGAGACTTTTTTGAAATTATAATTCTTGATGATAAGGAGAAGAAGGTTTCGATAGTCAGGGCTGATATCACTGCAATAACCATTGAAATAGCCGGTCAGGTAAAATCATATAAGATCATTGAGTCGACTGAGTCACTCTATCTTCATCATCCGTCTGTGGGCAATCTGAAGATTGACAAGATCTCGCGATTACCAATTAAAGAAGTTGAGAAAGTTGCAGGAGGGTATGAGGCACCAATGCCAGCACAAGTAATTAAGGTGATGGTTATCGAAGGTCAGGAAGTGCATATCGGCGATCCACTGGTTATTATATCATCTATGAAAATGGAGAGTACTATAGCAGCCGAATCAGATGGAACCGTCGAGGACGTATATGTCACCGATAACCAAACTATTGAGGCTGGTCATATCATGCTGAAATTGGCCGTAAACGAAGAATTATAAGAATGAACTTATATACTCAAGAACAAGTCGAATCGATCGCTGATCAGACATTTGCATTCCTGTTAGTTGAGGAGCAAGATCATGTATTGCACCTAACATTGAATAGACCGGCAAAAAAGAATGCGCTTCATCCACAGTTGGTTAATGAACTGGCTTATGCCATGCACTATGCTCACTATACCGCTGACATCTGGATGATAGTATTAGGCGCTGTCGGCAATGTCTTCTGTGCAGGTGCCGATCTCAAAGCAATGATGGGTATCATAGAAGAAAATAACTCCACAGTGCCAGAGCCAAATGGGGAAGTATTGATCGGAGAGCTGTTTAATAAGCTTTATAAACCGACAATAGCCAAGGTTACAGGTGATGTATATGCCGGTGGATTCTTCTTTTTGGCAGGATGTAAAATTGTAGTCGCTCAGGACAATGTCAAGTTTGGATTGCCTGAGGTTAAGCGTGGTTTATATCCTTTTCAAGTAATGGCGGCACTGCTTAAGGTTATGCCAGCTCGCAAGGTCATAGATTGGTGTATCAGAGGATACAACCTATCAGTTGCTGAGGCGCAACAGTATGGTTTGGTATCAGAAATGTGTGCACCCGCAGATGTTGATTCCATCGTCCAGACCATCATTGATCAACTCAAGCAAAATAGCCCATCAGCAATCCGCTATGGTTTGCAAGCCTATGATCATATCCAGCCATCATCTGCAGAGCACAAGTATTTATATGACATGCTACAGATGACGATAGCCACCGCAGATGGACAAGAAGGTTTAACCGCATTCAGAGAAAAAAGAAAACCGAACTGGACAGGAGAATAATTTGAACGAGAATAGAATAAACATAAGATGAAAAAACTCATACTATCATGTGCGCTTACCGGCGCAGCCACTAATCGGAGTCACTGCCCCGATATTCCTTATACGCCGGCAGAGCTTGGTGAGGAGGGACGACGAGCCGTTGAAGCGGGAGCCTCTGTGCTTCACATTCATGCTAGAGAGGATGACGGAACTCCCAGCTGGCGCACCCAGGTCTTTCAGGAGATCTATAGTGAGGTACGCAAGCACTGCCCGGATGTAATTATCAATTTTTCTACTGGAGCAATCGGCTTGAGTAAAGAGGAAAGAATGGCCCATATTCCAGTGACTAAACCGGATGTCGCAGCATTTAACATGAGCTCGATGAATTATGCCATCTACTCGAGAAGGAAAAAGAAGTTTCATTGGGACGGTGTATTTGAAAACTCTTATAGCACGATGCAATATGTCATTAACCTCATTAATGAGGCTGGTACAGCGCCAGAGATGGAGTGTTTTGATACAGGTCATATCCGCAATGCAGATATATTTAGAGATATGGGCTTACTGCCAGAGAATGCCTCCTATAGCTTAGTCATGGGTGTGCTGGGTGGTATCCCTGCAACACCTGAGAATTTGATTCATCAGATCAAGCAAGTACCCGAGGGTCGCAACTGGCAATCTATCGTGATCAGCAGAAATCAGTGGAAATTGTCGGCAGTAGCAGCTGCGATGGGTGGAAACTTTAGAGTAGGAATGGAGGACAACTTTTATCTTCCTGATGGTACGATGGCCAAGAGTAATGGGGAGCTATGTGAGTCCGGCGCAACACTGGCTCGAACCATAGGCCGTGAAATCGCGTCAATCAGTGAAGCCCGAGAGATATTAAACATCCCATTCAGACATTGATATGTATAAGGCGGATTTATATAAAGGCAAGAAAGTACTAGTAACAGGTGGTAGATCGGGCATCGGCTATGCTATCGCTAAGGATTTTTTGAACTACGGGGCGGCAGTATTTATCTGCTCCCGTAAAGAAGAACCACTGGCTAAAGCGGCAGAAGAGTTATCCGCTCATGGTGAAGTATATTATCATCCTTGTAATATCCGTGAGCCAGAGCAGATTAAAATTTTGGCGACTAAGATCAAAGAAACATGGGGTCGTCTGGATATTCTGATCAATAATGCAGGTGGACAGTTTCCCGCTCCTGCTAAACTCATCAGTGAGAACGGCTGGGCTGCTGTGATTAGCAACAACCTCAACGGGACTTTTTATATGTCTCAGATCATGTACAATCAATTTTTTGTGCATCAAGAAGAGTCCAGTGTCGTTAATATCATCGCTAATATGTACCGTGGATTTCCAGGTATGGCACATACAGGAGCTGCAAGAGCTGGGGTAGAAAACTTGACAAAAACGCTGGCACAAGAGTGGGCGCATAATCGATGTCGGATTAATTGCGTGGCACCAGGTACTATCGAATCTTCAGGACTTGATACCTACCCTAAGATGATACAAGACAACTTTGCTAAAGGTCGTGAAGAAAATCTGTTCAAGCGATTTGGTTCGGTACAGGATGTGAGTAATGCCGTGTTGTTTTATGCAGGTCCACTGGCGAGCTATATTTCAGGCACGACCCTTTATGTAGATGGATGCGAGCATCTCTCTGGTGATCGCATGGGCCTCCTCAATACATTGCGAGGTATGATGAATGGTTAATAGATACAGTCAACGATGAAAAACAAAACAATATTTATCAGTGGAGCAAGTCGCGGAATTGGCAAGGCCATAGCACTGAGATTAGCTCAGGAGGGTGCAAACATTGTGGTAGCAGCCAAGACTGCCGAGCCACATCCTAAGTTAGATGGCACGATTTATTCTGCGGCAGAAGAGATAGAAGCAGCTGGAGGAAGAGCATTGCCGCTAATTGTAGATATCAGATCAGAAGAAATCGTAAGAGATGCTATTGACAAGGCGGCAGATCATTTTGGAGGGATAGATGGCCTAGTCAATAATGCCAGTGCAATCAACTTATCAAAGACACCTGATCTACCAATGAAGCGGTTTGACCTGATGCACTCGATAAATGTCAGGGGCACCTTTATGGTCAGTAAGTATTGTATCCCATACCTACAGCAATCAAGTAACCCACATATCTTGACCTTATCGCCTCCATTGAATCTTAAACCCGAATGGTTCGGCGCACATCTGGGATACACTATGGCTAAATATGGGATGAGTATGACTGTCTTAGGTTTAGCCGATGAGTTCAAATCAGACGGAATAGGAGTGAATGCCTTATGGCCACAAACGACTATTGCAACTGCCGCAGTAAAGTTTGCATTGGGCGGTGATGCTATGATACAATGCAGCAGAACTCCACAAATTATGGCAGATGCTGCTCATGCAATATTAAGCCGAGACGCTTCACAATGTACAGGCAATTTCTTCATTGACGAAGACGTAATGCGTGAAGTCGGCATTGATGACTTCACTTCTTATGCTGTTAACCCTGAGAAAACACTTTTCAAAGATTTATTTGTTGAATAAAATAAAAATTAACCGTCCTATGAATAGCTACTATTTTACCGAAGAACATGAGATGTTTCGCCAGAGCTTGCGGGCATTCTTGCAGAAAGAGGTTCAGCCAAATATTGAAGAATGGGAGGAAAATAGATTTACTCCACGGGATATCTGGCTGAAGATGGGAGAAATGGGATTCCTCGGACTGGGATACCCAGAGGAGTATGGAGGCTCTAACCTCGACTTCTTCTATGATGTAGTGTTCAACGAGGAGATATGTCGAATGAATTCTGCGGGATTTGCGATCACGCAACAGGTAGTGCAATACATGTCCTGTCCGAATGTCTTGAAGTATGGTTCGGATGAGCTAAAGCAAAGATATCTTCCCGGCATCATATCGGGCCAGTTGATCAGCAGCATTGGCATAACTGAGCCAAGTGCGGGATCTGACGCTCAAAACATCAAGACTACCGCCATTAGAGATGGTAACCACTATGTGGTCAATGGCTCCAAAACCTTTATCACAAATGGAGTCTATGGTGACTTCATCGTTACTGTCGTCAAGACTAATCCGGATGCGGGAGCAGCGGGAGTGAGCCTTTTAGTTATAGAACAAAAGATGGAGGGGGTATCTACCCGTAAGCTTAAGAAGCTCGGTTGGCACTCATCGGACACGGCAGAGATTAGCTTTGACAATGTCCGAGTACCTGTAGAAAACCTTATTGGAGATGAGGGTAGAGGCTTTTATTATCTGATGAATGGCCTACAACTGGAACGCCTATGTGCTGTGCCAGGGGCAGTATCCGCTATGGAGCGGGCCATAGAACTCAGCTTGCAGTACATGTCGGAACGTGAAGCCTTTGGTCGTCCGATCAACAAGTTTCAGGTCCTACGTCACCGCATCGCACAGTTGGCCTCAGAAGTGGAAGCGCTCAAGGCATTCTCATACTATTGCTGTAAGTTATATGATGATGGCATCTATGATGTCAAGCTGTGTTCAATGGCTAAACTACTGGCTACAGAACTTTCTGAAAAAGTCGCTACTCAGTGCCTACAATTTTATGGAGGATATGGATTTATGGAGGACTATCCTATGGCACGTATGTATAGGGATGTTAGAGTTGGTACAATCGGTGGAGGTTCATCCGAGATCATGAGAGAGATCATCGCCAAGATCGTAATTGATGATGTGTCTTATGAGAAGCCTCAAACCATGAATAATATTGTCGATCGCTCTGGGTCAAAAACATCTACAAAGCAGACAGTTCCAGAGCCTTCATTTGACACAGTATTGAGTTCAATTGGAGAGAAGGCTAAAGCAGCCAATCCTTTAGGGAATACGCTCAAGTTTGATTTTGGTGGTCAGCAATTATTTATCGATGGGACGAATGGGTCTAACGAGATCAATCACACTGACAGTGATGCGGATTGTACAGTCCGTGTATCTCAAGAAGATTTTATCAAGTTAGTGCAGGGCAATCTCAATCCTATGGGTGCCGTCATGTCTGGTAAAATGAAGATTGATGGAGATATGGGAGTAGCCATGAAGTTGCAAGAGTTGTTCTAGCCATTGGTGATTTTTAAAAACGCTATAGATCATAAGAACATATGAGGATGATTATATCTTTGTACTATATGTTCGTCATGATTAAGTACTTTAATAAACACCAATTATGCTAAGCAAAAAAATGCAAGAAGCTCTAAATGAGCAAGTTAAGATAGAAGCTCAATCCTCACAAGTATATCTAGCTATGGCATCATGGTCAGAGATACAGCCAGGACTCGATAACATCACAGGATTCTTCTATCGCCATAGCGATGAGGAACGCATGCATATGCTTAAGTTGATTCATTTTATCAATGATCGTGGTGGATTTGCACAGATTCCTGCCTTAGAGCAGCCACAACTCACCTTTCCATCGCTTAATCACGCATTTAAGGATTTGCTGAAGCACGAAGAGTACGTATCTCAGAGCATCAATAACTGCGTGGATATAGCTTTATCCGAGAAGGATTATGCTACGCACAACTTCTTACAGTGGTATGTAGCTGAGCAGATTGAAGAAGAATCTCTGGCGCGCACTATCAATGATAAGCTCGAACTTATTGGGGATGACAAAGGTGGACTTTACTTATTTGAGCGTGATATCCTACAGATCAGTGTAGCAGCCGAAGAAAAATAAAAAACCCATCTCTATAATCGATTATAGAGTCTATACTAGACTAGGATTGCTCATCCCAACTTGGGGGCCACTTGTAAGTCTGTGATTCTTTAGTAAGAGGATGGGTAATGGTAAGCTCAGCAGCATGTAGATAGAGGCGGTCAGCTCTGTTGCCATAGAGATCATCTCCGATTATGTGGGCATTAAGACCGTCAGAATGAGCTGCATGGACTCGTAGTTGATGTGTTCGTCCAGTCTTTGGATAGAAGTCAACCCAAGATTGTTTTCCATCGATTTCCCTCAATTCCCAGTAAGTGGTCGCATTCTTGCCATGTTCGTAGCAGACCAATTGTTGCGGACGATTATCGAGATCTACTCGTAAGGGTAGGGATATATAACCAGATTGTTCGGATATAACACCATCGAGTATGGCAACGTATCTCTTCTCAGCTGTGCGCTTGATGAACTGATGCTGCAGGTACTTGTGCGCTTCTTTATTAAGCGCTACGATCATAATACCAGAGGTAGACATATCTAATCGATGGACTATGAGTGGTCCTGTTGCCTGTGGATAGCGGTGACGCATCCTTGACCAGACGGAGTCCGTGATAACTTTGCCGGGCACGGAGAGCAATTCTGGTGGCTTATTGATCACAGCGATATGCTCATCCTCATATATGATCTGAATCTCACCAGCTCGAGTAGTAGTGTCTTGAATAGGGTTTGGATCTACATCAAGTCCTCTGAGCATGTGCCCGAGGATAGGCTCGCATTTGGATCGACAGGCGGGGTAGAACTGTTTGTGCTTGCGCACCTGTGATTTAGGCGATTGACCCCACCAAAACTCTGCCATGGCGATGGGCTTGAGTTTATGTTTGTAGGCATAGTTGAGGAGCTTAGGAGCTGCGCATTCTCCAGAGCCTGCGGGTGGGGGAATACCCATCCGATCGGAGAATATATCCAGGAGATCTTGCTCTTCACCATTAGCATTTAAGAATCGATATTGTTGGAAGAGGTGTTGTTGCAACGCATTAGATTGGGTTTTTCTCTTCTGTTTTAGTTCATCGATCTTTGATTGTACCATGTCAAATGCGGCTTTGGCCTCAGAGACTTTGTTCTCCCAATATTGAATTTGATCTTTAAGGAAATAGCTGCTCTTGATGCTTTGCTTCTTGAATTGATCGAGTAGGGCATTATACTCCTCTTCGCTCAGTATAGTCTTTTTTTCTGCTCTAAGTTTTTTGCGTTCTGCTTTCTCAGTTTTGATTTTGACCCTGGTTTGAGCAATGGTTTCCTTTGCTTTAAACTCTGTATCCTTAAGCTCTCTTTTTTTGTAGTGGTAGTTGGGATCGCTTTCTAACTCTTCGACTTGACGGTTGTACTCATTGAGGCCGACAATTTCTTGATTAAAGCGACTCCCATCAATGAGCATATCATAGATAGGAGGGACGAACCCCTCATGATGGTTAGCGTCAGCCAGCTTGCCAGAGAAGGCACTCAAGTACCCCAGTTTCCCAGTCGTTGATTGAACTACCAAGACACCAAACATTTTGCCTATCACCATACCCGTCTCAGATGAATCAAGACCAAAGTTGTGATCATAATCGTGATCGATCAATCGATGTCTTTGGAGCTCATCGGCGGCTATACGACATAGTTGATGTGGTTCATAATAGAATGGGAAGGTAAATGTGCCTGGCAGCTTGATATGACTGATGTCAGAGGTAAAAGGAGTAGTATGTTCCGACGCTTCCGAGCTCAAAGACTTATATGTTTGATTAATAATATTAGGCCGCAATATAATACCCTTCAAGATTGAGCTTGGGATAAACCTTGAATCTTCAATTTTATGCTTATTTTATTTTCAATTACATGAGGTATGAAATTGTTTTATTCTACATTCTTCCTTCTTTTCAACGTTTTTACGGCATATTCTATGTCCACCCCCGATACTACACAATGGCAGATGTTTCTCCACAATAATTATGTAGGGGGACCAGATGCCTTCTTAAAAGATGTATTTAAGAAGATTCACTATCCCAATGCTGCACGTGATAAATGTCGAGTTGGAAGTTTACAGGTATACTTTGAGCTTAATCGAGATGGGTCCTTAAAGCAGATCGAATTCAAAAATGAATTAGGAATTGGTATAGAAAAATCAGTCTCCAAAGGAATGAAAAAAATTGAGGGCAACTGGATAGAAGCAGATTCGATCCGTAAGCAAGAATTTCGAATTGCATTTCGGATAGGAGAAAAAATGAGTGATATTATGGGAGATTTGATTATCAATGCATATCCAGAATTTAATACAGGCTGCGTGACCAGTGCTCAACTCAAAGCACAGTTAGATCAATTAATAACTGATGGAAAATTCAGAAAAGCTAAAAAGTTATGTGTTCTATTAAAGCATAGAAACCCAGATTCTCGTTATGTGGCTAAATCAATAGGTCTAATCGAAGAAAATCTGTAAGGAGCTGAGATCAAGCTTCTTCAATGATTGAAACGCCTTTGCCTAATTTACCTGTGGTCCATTCCCATTGTTCATGTAATCTGAGTTTCCCTGTTGTCATTAGTTCGATGGTCGAACGACAATAGCCACTGAGCAACTCCATATCTTGATTTATGTGAGAATAATTGAATTCTATAGTATCGTGATCTATGATCTTACCGATCAGTGTACCTTTTAATATCGCTCCGCCAGCATAATTCCCCCATATTATTTCTCCATCCTGATAGTAGGTGAATAGCGTTGTGCTACTCACCTCACCCCCTGAAGAGTTGGATATTCCTCTGAATCGTTTATTGTTGAGATTAAACTTCATTGAAATTTAAAAAATGACAAAGATCAAAGATAGCAACCATAGACTCTTTTAGAGCCAAGTTTCTGTTCCTTGGCTTGATTCTCGTCGCCCAATGTACTGATGGACGAATCAAAACGGGAGCTCATCAAAAAATGACGAATTTAATATTCTATGTAAGAATCATCTGCCTATATTGCCCACATATATTATCAAAAACAACTTACCATAAATGAATGAAACCAAACTCTGCAGTTTCAAAGAACTTAAGGAGAAAACCCCAACTCATCAACAAGTAAATGGCCTGGATTTAGTATTGATACGATATGGCGATCAGATATCAGTTTTGTATGGACGATGCCTGCATCGAGGTGCCTTATTGTCAGATGGTCACATCCAAGGGGACAACTTGATCTGTGGGCTGCATAATTGGGATTATCGTTATGATACTGGAGTCAGCGCTTACAATAACTCTGAAGTGCTCTTCAAGTTTTATGCAGTCATTAAGGAAGATTGGGTATGGGTGGACCTTGATGAGATCAATCAGTATATAGAGGACCACCCTCAACCATTTGATAGAGACGCTTATCTCGGCCAGTATGCTGATACACATCCTGAGAGTACAGAGCCTTATACTTCATATATCAAGGAACTTGCTCAGCATGGATTGAAGAACTATGGACATCATGGCCCATCTGCATCAATGGGCGTGGATCGAAACACCTTGCCTAAATGGGAAGAGATACAATTCTTGCCTGCTCAGCTTGCGAGGAGGCCATTACTTGACAATGAGGCCGTCAACACTAAGGTTACTATAGGCCCAAAAGCTAATAAGCCTCTCGAGCTGGATATACCTATGTTCGTTTCAGACATGAGTTTCGGATCTTTATCATTAGAGGCTAAAATAGCATTGTCGATGGGAGCGAACTCTGCAGGCACAGGAATCTGTAGTGGAGAGGGAGGCATGCTTCCTGAAGAGCAAGAGCATAATTCCAGATATTTCTATGAGCTTGCTTCGGGAAAATTTGGATTCTCATGGGACAAAGTAGTCAAGGCACAGGCTTTTCATTTCAAAGGCGGGCAGGGGGCAAAGACGGGTACCGGAGGACACTTGCCAGGACATAAGGTAACTGAAGAAATAGCCCGAGTACGAGGATTAAACGTTGGCGAGACAGCCATTTCTCCAGCGGCTTTTCCAGATTTATTTACAGCCGAAGACTTTAGTAAAGTGGCAGCTGAGGTCAGAGAACGAACTGGAGGTATACCGGTGGGATTCAAGATAGCGGCCAGTCATATTGAGGCAGATATAGATTTCGCATTGGAGGTAGGTGTCGACTACATAATACTCGACGGTCGTGGCGGAGGCACAGGTTCTGCGCCTACGATCTTAAGGAATAATATTAATGTTCCGACGATTCCTGCACTGGCCCGCGCTCGTAAACATATGGACAAAGTCGGTGCGCAGGATGTAACTCTGGTGATCACAGGAGGTCTGCGAGTAGCAGAGGACTTTGCTAAGGCGATGATGCTTGGTGCTGATGCCATTGCAGTCTCTAACTCCGCATTGCAAGCTATCGGATGCCTTGGGATGCGTGCTTGTAGCTCCAATAATTGTCCCGTCGGGATTGCCACACAGAAGAAAGACCTCAGACAACGACTCATCATAGAAGCTTCTGCTCAGCAACTCAACAATTTCTTCACCGCAAGTAATGATCTCGTCAAAGTGATCGCAAGATCATGTGGATACGACAACATCAACAAGTTTAACCATGATGATCTCAGCACAATAGATTATAATATGCATCGACTGACGGGTATTAACTATGCAGGAGTGGCATAAGAAATAAAAAATTTATGGAACCAATCATTTCTATTTTCTTAGCAATCTTTGGGATCTATCTTCTTGCAGGGGCATTATTTGCCTTAGTTTTTCTTGCGAAAGGAATAACTCAAGTAGATCCAGATACCAAGGGAGCGGGCTTTTTCTTTAAGACGCTATTGTTCCCAGGCCTGTGTTTGTTCTGGGTATTCTTCTTACTTAAATGGCTAAAATCTAATCGTACATGAGACCTTCTCATCGAGTAAATCATATCCGTGTCTGGTTGACGCTGAGCTTGCTGCTATCCTTACTCTTAACACTTATTATCATATGAGCGCAGAATATACTTCCATCCTGTGGAACAGGCAAAAAAAGAAGTACGACCGCATCTTATGGTCAGGCATATTACTACTTATTATTGCCTTCGTAGGCTTCCAGATTATTCTTCATCCAGATATAACACCACAGACGATAATCATCCGGTCTACGGCACTTACTGCGGTGATACTCTTGCATATTATATTGGCTATCGGACCATTATGCCGACTTGATTCACGCTTTCTTCCATTGCTTTATAATCGGCGCCATTTAGGAGTCTCGATGTTTTTAATTGCTCTGATACATAGTGTCTTTAGTATTATCCAATTTCATGTGCTCGGTGATGCCAATCCTATTGTTAGCATTTTTACTTCCAATGTAAAATATGATTCGATCAGCGCTTTCCCATTTCAAGTGCTGGGCTTCTTTTCGATTATCATTCTATTCATGATGGCGGCGACGAGTCATGACTTTTGGTTGAAAAATCTGAGTCCACGGATTTGGAAAGGTTTGCACATGTCAGTCTATTTGGTTTATGCCATGATTATTCTTCATATTGCGCTTGGTACTCTGCAATATGAAAGCCACCCAATCTATTGGGTATTTTTAATTAGTGGTTTTGTAGTAATTGCAGGGTTGCATTTGACAGCAGGAATAATAGAGACCAAACGATTAAGAGCTCAACAGAGCGCATTAGTTGAAAATGGGTTTTATGATATCGGATCTATTAATGACCTAAATGAGAAGTGTGCTACGACCGTTTTTATAAAAGGTGAGAACATCGCTGTATTCAAATATGATGGAAAAGTCTCTGCGGTGCATAATGTATGCAAGCACCAAATGGGCCCCTTAGGGGAGGGGAAAATAATCGATGGGTGCATTACTTGCCCTTGGCATGGTTACCAGTACCTACCACAGAATGGACAGTCGCCAGCTCCATTTACGGAGAAGGTAAAAACCTACGAAGTAAAAATGATTAAAGACCATATATGGGTCAATCCAATCCCCAATGAAGAGGGCACATATGTAGAACCTGCTAATATCACGACGTCATGAATGAAGAAAAAGAATTTTATATAGGATGGCAGGATGACATGCCCAAAGGCAATGCATCCTTTCTTAAAAAACTCCTTATCCCCCTCTTTATTCTTATCCCGATTCTGGTATTTGCCATCGTTTATTTTCAGAAACCCTTCAACAACTTCAAGTTTGAATTTGGTAAGATAACTACGATCACTGGCACCTACTACGAGAGCCCTATTCCCATGGTAATTGCAGATCGCGGCAATTTAGCCAACTCCTTATCACATGACGTAGTGCTCGTAGGTTATGGTAAGTTTGGAGCAAGTGGAATCATCAATGATATCGAGCAAGAACAGGGTAGTCTTGATGGTAAAAGAATTGAACTCGCCGGTACGCTGATCTATGGAGACGGCAAGACCATGATGGAACTCACCGAAAAAAAAGCATCCTTAAAGCAAGTATTTGACGATCCATCTAATCAAGCTTCATCGGACTTAGTTAAGAATTCAATTTCTCTAGAGGGTGAAATAATCGATCCCAAATGCTATTTCGGTGCAATGAAGCCTGGTGAAGGGAAAATCCACAAGAGTTGTGCGATCCGGTGTATAAGCGGAGGAACTCCTCCGATTTTAAAAACTAAAAATAACGGACTTAATAGATACTACATTCTCTTAGATGAACATGGCGGAACTATCAATAAACAGGTGTTGCCGTTTGTTGCAGAGCAGATCTCGGTATCAGGATCAACTCATCAATTTTCTAACTGGGATGTCTTGTATATCGATGTAGATGACCTACAAATAAAATCATAATCATGTTCCAAAGTTTCATAGGTATTACAGCGCTCGCAGCTATACTGAGTTTTCTCAATAATAAATGGCTCAAGCTTCCCGATACCATTGGAGTCATGATATTGGCTATCCTTATTTCTTTAGGATTTGCGGGACTTTCATTTATTGCACCTGACCAGATTACTAGCATATGTCATGTACTCGAGGACATAGATTTCAGGACAATCTTATTTGAGTTTCTCCTGGGTTTTCTACTTTTCGCAGGATCTATCCATATTGACATCAAGCAGCTTGTCAAGGTTAAGCTACCCATTTTCCTATATGCTACCTTAGGAGTATTAATATCAACCTTTACTGTTGGGACCATATTTTACTATGTATCAGGTCTGATGGGTGTTGATATCTCCTATATCTTTTGCTTGATTTTTGGAGCGCTGATTTCACCGACAGACCCTATTGCCGTCTTGGCATTATTGGATAAGGCAGGTATCTCTAAAGAGGTGGAGATAAAAATAGTTGGAGAGTCATTGTTTAATGACGGTGTGGGTATAGTCGTTTTTCTGACCCTATTGACTTTAGGAACTATGGTAGGGTCCGACATACACTTTGGACATATTGCTCAGGAATTTGGAACTGAGGTAGGTGGAGGATTATTTCTGGGCTTCATCCTGGGATATATAGGTATCCGATTGCTTGCCAGCCTAATGAAAGAACCCGTTATCGCAGTTCATATATCATTGGCAATTGTAATGGGGGGGTACAGTTTGGCTTCAGCACTTCATGTATCTGGAGCACTTGCGATGGTCGTTGCGGGATTAATCATCGGTAATGGGCTTCATCAGCAGGATACATGTGAGGTTCAGAAAGAACATCTGACTCTATTTTGGAAAGTGATTGATGAGATCTTAAACTCGATTCTTTTTGTGTTAATCGGATTAGAACTTATCATACTTAATTTTCAAATAAGCTATTTGCTACTTGGGGTTATTTCCATCTTCATTGTGTTATTTGCCAGATATTTCGCTCTATTTTTAACTAACTTCTTGTTGACGAAAGACCTGCGGGCTGATGGTAAAGTATTGAAGATATTAACCTGGGCCGGTCTGAGAGGTGGAATTTCTATTGCCTTAGTATTGAGCTTGCCACATAGTGAGGTCAGGGATGCGCTTTTATTAGTTACCTACGTGATTGTGGTATTCGCGATCATAGTTCAAGGCCTCAGTATTGAGAAGGTCGTGAAATTCTTGAATAGGAGTTAAGGTGTTATGCGACGGTTTATAAAGGAAAATCAGGAGATAATTATTCTTATAGCGCTGGTCAATTTTATAATGGCCCCTTTGTGGTCGGCAATTACTTTTCTTCCTCATTCATTATTAACGGTGATAAGCTTTTCATTGGTGATATTTGCAAGCCTTAATGCGGCTAAAGTGCGCGTCTTTAGGTTCATTATATTGTCTATGGGCTGGGCGGTGCTGGGTATTATCTGGTTAGAATACATGAACAATTTGTCCTTATCACTTTCACTGACCAGGATGATTTTTTCTCTTCTTCTTTTTGTGTTGCTCTTTTTTATCCTAATTAGGAATGTGCTAAGAACAGAGAAGATTCATATCAAAATAATTATTAATGTGATGTCAGGCTTCATATTGCTGGGCATCATTGGTGGCGTATGCTTTGAGATGTTAGATTATTTCTCTCCTGATAGTTTGATTTTTGCTGCTCCTAAGAGTGCTTATGGCTTTTATTATTTCAGTTTCATTAATCTGACCTCAGTAGGGTTTGGAGACATCATTCCTAATTCTGAACAAGCTCAAGCTACGGCTATACTCATCGGTGTCTTAGGACAGTTCTATCTGGCATTCGGTGTCGCGGTATTTGTCGGTAAGTACCTCAATCAAAAAGGTGAATAAAAAATTTATGAAAGACAAAAGTAAAGTCTGGTATAAGGTTTTAGACAACAAAAAGGAATTATTAGACAATAGAGTGATGACCGTGATTGCTGGACATACAGGAGTATGTTTGGCAAATTTTGAGGGAAAGATTTGTGCTCTTGATAATAAATGTCCTCATCAGGGTGGGCCGCTTGGCGAGGGCTCTATCGAAAATGGATTACTGCGTTGCCCATGGCATGGCTGGGACTTCCATCCTTGCACAGGCTTGGCACCAGGATTTGATGATGGTGTAGAGACGTATCCTACAAAGATTGAAGGAGACTCTGTTTATGTGGGACTTGAGAAAGAACCAGAACATCAACCGACATTGTCAGATATCATGGCTGAGACTATGGTAAACTGGGGCGTGAATCGAGTATTTGGTATGGTTGGACATTCTAACTTGGGACTAGCAGATGCATTAAGACGACAAGAAGAAAAAGGTAAATTAAAATTCATTGGCATTCGCCATGAGGGAGCAGCAGCATTTGCAGCATCGGCTTATGGGAAACTTACAGGAAGGCCAGCTGCTTGTTTTGCTATTGCAGGACCCGGGGCAACTAATATGTATACAGGTCTATGGGATG
>CAZAXY010000075.1:0-19144 GCA_964489125.1 uncultured Saprospiraceae bacterium | reverse complement strand
TAGAGCGCAGGATTCATAATCCTGAGGTCGGGCGTTCAAGCCGCCCTCACGCTACATAGAGGAGCTTATCTCTTAGTTGAGATAGGCTCTTTTTTATTCAAATTCCGAAAAAGATCGGACAGAATTTAAGTGGTTGTTCCTTCTTTAGGTATGTGAAATGAGATTGTGGTTCCCACTCCTGGTCGAGTATCAATATCAACCTGACCCTTGAGGAAGTCTACGCGAGATTGAATAGACTTTAATCCTAAGCCTGATGCAATGTTCTCTGAGTCAAAGCCCTTTCCATCATCCTCGATGATAAAATGGAATTCTCCTTGGGTTTCAGACATTTGTACTAATACTTCCTGAGCCTCGGCATGTTTAATGATATTATACAGCCCTTCTTGGATGATTCTATAGATAAATACTTCTTGTGATTCAGACATCCTGCTGCTCATATAGATGGCCTCGACATTAATATTGATACCATGAGCTTCTCCCAGTTCTCGAGCAAAGAGTTCTACTGCACTTACCAGTCCTTCTAGCCTCAATACACCTGGCATCAGATTATGAGAGATCCGTCTGACCTCGTCACAAGCCTCATCCATCATCTCTTGTGCTCGGTCATAGAGCTGCATTGATTCTATCTTGTGTATTTCGCTCTGGATATTGCTAAAGTGTGCCTTAACGGTAGATAACAGTCCTCCAAGTCCATCATGCAAATCCTTAGCGATACGAATACGTTCTGCCTCTTGTCCTTCGATCATTGCATTCATAGAGAGTATCTTTTTTTCTTTTTCCAATTGTGTGATCTTTTGAGATTTTATGATGCTCTTTTGATCGGCAAGTTCTTTTTGTGTTCTGAGTTGATTTAAATAGATGAGCAGTAATCCTAGCAGTAATGTCCCAATGACTAATAGTATTAAATAGGTGAAGCGCTGCTGTTTAATTTTGACTTTGTTGAGTGCCGCCTCAGTTTCTGCTTGTTGAAGTTCCTGATCTTTGATGAACTGTTCCTTTTCAAACTTGTATTCTAAGTCTCTCTTAGTAGCATCAATAAGATTAGCCTTGTTGATCAATGAGTCCTTATAGGTCACTGATCTTTCGAGATGGGCGAGTGCTGCCTGAGGGTTGCTTTCCTTATTTATGAGGTATAGTTCATTTTGAATTCTATTAATTAAAAAAGGCTCTCCATACTCATCAGCCATTGATGCCGCTATAGCTATATACTTCTTATAACTCCCATAGTTTCCGCTCAATTTATAGTTCTGAGACAGCTCGTAATAGGCAAATATCTGGGGCCTGATAGATCCAATATCTTGGGCATGCATTAAGGCCTCTTTATTGAGCATTATAGCCTTGTCATAATTATTTTCAGACTTATAAATTTTGGAGAGATTGTTTTTAGCAGTTGATTTTCTTAACACGTCATTCGTCTCATCGGCTAATTGAAGGGACTTCTCCAAATAGATCTTAGCACTATCGAGATTAGATATATCTAAGTATATCGCTCCAATATTATTGAGGGCGTTGGCTTGGCTACTTAGGATATTCCCCTCAATGCTCTTTTGAAGACCAGCATGAAAGAATGTCAAAGCATCCTCATAATTCTCTATGCCATAATGAACTTTGCCAATGTTGAGATTAATCGAACACATGGCCCGTAAGTGATTTAGATGGGAGAATAATTCTAACGCCCTATAGTATTGATCAAGGGCTCCAGATACATTGCCTGTCTTATCATAGGTAAGTCCCAAGTTGTTAATGGTCGATGCCAATCTAAACGTATCGCTGATAAGCTCTAAAACTTCTATCGCATCATCGTAAAGATCAATTGCCTCATTAAGCTTTCCTTGATCCTCCGCTATCATCCCTAAATATGATAAGGCAGCGGCATATTTCTTAGGATGGTCATCAAAGCTTGTGGCCTCAATTGTATTCTGAATGAAGAATTCAGCTGAATCCAATTGGCCTAACCTTAGATAACAAAGACCAATCAAATTATTGTAGCTAATTCTGTCATTAATAGAGACAGCCTCGTCAGATATGTCTACAAGTTTTAAGGTGTGAAGCGCCTCTTGAATATTAGCAGCATCATACTTTTCCTGCGCATCAGATAGGGTTAGCTGAACATCTGTGATTTCATCATTATCTATATCATCTCCTTGTCCCACTGAGGTAGCCAGACAATGCAGCCACACCATTAAGATGAGTAGTGAGCGTATGTAGTGAGAGAACCTGGCCATGCACTAGTATTAATCGATATCTAAGTCGCCTAATTTAAAAACATCTTTTTGGAAACTCTTAACCAATAGGTGTGCAGTATTCTTTGCGCCAAGCTTAGAGATTAAGTTTTTACGGTGAGTGACTACGGTATGTGTGCTCAGGAATAGTGTTTTTGCTATCTCCTCGGAGGTATGACCTATCGCAAGATACTTCAGGACTTGGAGCTCTCTCTGAGTCACCTCTACTTTGGGTTCTTGGTATGGATATATTGATACATTCATAATTGCGATATTTTTGTTTAAATCAATTTTTGACCAGTAAGAGCTCAAGCTGATCGAGCCTAGAAGAAATCGTGCGAGTCGAGTTTTTAAGCGCTACATTTTCTGTTAGTAGCTCATCGACCCTCTGTTCAAGATTTGTTTTGTCTTCAATTAGCTCCTTAAGAGCCTGAGTCAGAATCGGGATCAGCTGGTCATACGCAATACCCTTGTAGCCAGTGCCATCCTCATCAACGAGTGCGTCTTCAGAAATTAGTGATGGCAGTACTTCTTCCAACTCTTGTGCAATCAATCCAAACTGTAGTTTGTCAGATAAACCATGCGCTGCGATTTGTTCTGTTTTGTAGGTATAGGACTTCGGTTGTAAGGCTGATACAATATCGAGTGCTTGCTCGATAGGTTGTACATCTTGCTTTAACCTACGGTCACTTGGCCCTATTATAAACCCTGCCACAGCTATATCACCTTCGACATGAAGCAGGTGAGCTGGATTAATGGTTCCGATCCCTACATTGCCTGAATTGTAGTGGACATCCGATCCACTTTGGTTCCAAACTGTTCCACCATTGGAGCCATTGAGATTAACCCAAGCCCCTCCTGTGTGCCCTTGAAAGTTGGTGCCGTCATAGCGAATACTCCCGTTACTATTACTTGTTGTATTGCCGATTTTGATGGCGCCCACTACTTCTAATTTTTGGGCTGGAGAGACCGTGCCTATTCCGGTATCGCCTGACACTACCAACCCATTGCCAGGAGGTGCCGAGGGAGTACCTATACTTGTACCACCGTTGCTGCTCACATGAAACTTAGTGGAACCATTAACAGCTGCTCTGATAGCATTTTGACCACTCAAGGCATCCACATGTAGTCTGGAGTTCGGACTACTGGTGCCAATGCCAATCCGCCCAGTAGAGTAAAATGCATCAGATCCCGTCTGACTCCATACAGGAGTGCCTCCAGCTTCATCCAAATTAATCCAGTTGCCATTACGATAGCCCTGGAAATTGGTGCCATTATAGCGTATAGCACCGTTTGTGCCGGTATTAGTATTGCCTATTTCAATACCACCTGCAACATCTAATTGCTGAGATGGGCTAGTTGTCCCGATTCCAACATCTCCTGAATCGTAGACAGCTGCGCTACCATTGAGATTCCAAACTCTTTGTTCATCTAGATTTATCCATGTATCATTAACATAGCCTTGGAAGTTTCCTCCTGTGTATCTTATAGTTCCATTATTGGTTGATGATGTGAATCCTAAATTTATAGCGCCATTCACCTCCAGTCTTTCAACAGGATTCCTTGTACCGACGCCTATTTTATGATCTGTTGTTAAGTGTAATAGCTCACTATTTATAGAACCATTTGTATGAAAAGATAGAGTGCCGTTACCGTGGAATCCCAAATCCTTAGTTCCGTTGAAAGTTACTATTCTAGTAAATCCAAAGTTGGACCATTTAACATTTCTTAATAGTACATCACCGCTGACATGTAATTTTTCTTGAGGAGAAGTTGTCCCAATCCCAAGAGAATCAAGAATACTGGAATTTCCATCAAAATAGGTATCACCTTGAACTCTTAGCTTGTGGGTGTTGTTGGAAGTGCCAATACTGACATTACCATCTGTAAAGATCCTCATTTTAGTGTTTAGCGAACCGGTAGAACTAGTTGCAAACGATAGATTGCCATGTCTACTTGCTAACATAACGTCATTATTGCTCTGCCTTAATTCGCCAGATACCCTGGAGTTTTGGTCTTGATAAAGTTGAAATGACCCACCTCTTGATCTGATTGTTCCAATTCCTATACCACGAACGTCAAGTGGCACTTCGGGCGTATTTGTGCCGATTCCAACATGTCCATTGGTATTTATTATTAGGTCTGCTATATGAGGGTTCGGAGCGTTCGCTAAAAACCTTAGACTGCCAGTTACACTTTCGATAGTAAAATCTTCTCCAGAGTTTGCTCCTGTTGAAAACATTGTAAAGGTTACTTGATTCTGAGATGCAGATTTATCATAAAACTCAAGCCTTGGAGAGAAATCGGAGATCCTTGTGATTCCGTGGATATCTAATGGTCGTATAGGGTTACTAGTATTTATACCTACATCATCAAAAGTAGAGACCGGCCCCGTACCGCTCCATTGCGCCTTCAAACCACAGCACAAACCAATAGTAATAATTAGGAAAGATATTTTAAGATTTTTCATTATAAATGATTTCACGGTTGGCTCAGGGAATCCAACAAACCCTATTCGTACAAAAAAGAAAGATCTCATAATTATATTTTTTTATGATCAAGCCAAAGGTGAGACAGTCCATAGGCTCGTACATCTATGAATTCATTAGCCTTTACAAATCCATGAATTCATAGAGGCCTACGGTATTTAAGAGATCAATCTTTGGGTCATTGTAAATCAAAAAAATTAAGTGATGACCAAGCAACTTGTACTTCTATTGACTCTTATCACTCAGAGCATCTTTTTATTCAGTCAACGAGAACTCACAGTTACAGAGATTAACAGCGATAACGATGCAGTAATTGAGATAGCTGGTGAGGACCCAACAGCCAGTGATTACACACTGATGACACTGGGGTTTAATCAGAGCAACCAAGCATGGCTTAGGACTAGGACTGACCATGACTTGAGCTTTTTTACGAATGACGTCAAAAGATTCGAATTGAGCAATGAAGGTGATTTTACGTTTCGAACTCGACCTTTCGGCATGGATGGGTCAAGAACTATGAACTTGAATTTCTCTACCGGCACCAGCAACAATAGAGGAGGTATCAGGTATTGTGACTGTCCTGCTGATGGTGGTGCACTGATGTCGTTTAATATGGTAGATGATGGATTCTTCAACTTTAGGAGTAATGGGGAGACACGCATGTTTCTAGGTAGAGATGGTGAGGTTAGATTTGGAGGACTAGAGGGGACGGAGACCAGAACGCTATATGTGGATGAGGATGGGGAATTGACGACAGAAGCCAGTTCATTTTATGTTAATGTCGGTCCTGCGCAATTTCAACCAAATGAAGTAACAATTAATAAAGGAGAGCTAAGATATCGAACTAACCGTTTAACCGTGGACTACTTCTTTGGCCAGAATGGATCCATACTTGCAAATGCACATCCAGTTGTTCCGCATAGTAAATATAGAATTACGGAAATAGAGATTGAATATTTTGATAATTCTAGTGAGAGCATCGAAGTATTTTTTTCAGCCTTAAATAATCAACCTGAATCATTCGCTTCTGTCGGTCAATCAGATTCATTAAGAAAAGCAACACTCAATACCGACATATTAGTAGATAACGAAACTTCCTCTGGAATATCAATCACTGTTTTTTTCAATGACGACGGCCCGATGAACTTAACTAACATCAAATTAAAATGTACTCCTGTCAACTAAAAAAGCAACTATCTTGCGGCACATGCCCATTAGAATACTCATTGTAGACGACCATCAACTCGTAAGAGAAGGCATACAACTTATGCTCTCTAATACTAATCAGATAGAAGTGATCAGCGAGGCGACCAACGGCAAGGAAGCACTCGCCTATATCGAGGAGCATGAAGTGGATATCGTACTCCTCGACCTCAACATGCCTGAGATGAACGGTATAGATGCCTGTAAGGCAATCAAGAAGTTTAATCCCGAGATTAAGATCATCGTTCTATCCATGATCTCAGAGAGTAAGATGGTTCAGAAACTTATGACCTATGGCGCTAGCGGCTATCTCCTAAAAAATTCGGGTCAAGAGGAACTGATTCACGCCATCAAAGAAGTCCATAAGGGTAATAATCACTTTGATCAAGAGATTATAGACATTATGTTATATCCTGATAAGCACAAAGCTGTCAAAGACGAAAATCTCCATCCCTCGTTATCTCGACGTGAGAAGGAGATATTACAATTGATTATCGACGAAAAAACGACAGCAGAAATCGCAAAGAAATTATGCATAAGCTTTGGAACTGTCGAGAGTCATCGGCGCAATATGATTAGCAAGCTTGGCGTGCGCAATACAGCAGGGTTGGTCAGTGCAGCTTATAAGTATGGGATAGTGGAGTAGTTGTCAATTTGAGAACTGGACTTCGCCGAGAATCCTTATCAATTCAGTCATAGCTGGGTTGTAATTGTTCATTTTCCAAACAGCTCTTAGGGTAGTTCGGTGAGTTAATCTATCTAAATCAATAAATTTAACTCCTTGCAGATGATCCATTTTTAAGGATCTGGGAACAATAGACACACCAAATCCATGCTCTACGAGCTTGTAAATAGAATTGGAGTGGATCGTGTTATGACTTACAATCGGGGTGAATCCACTGTCATCGTCAATTGTTTAGACTATCTAATCAAATCTAAGAAGGCAGTTTTCTTGTGATATCGCAGAGTTAAATCCAACATATGACTTTGATGATATCACTGCCAACTTAGTCGCAAGAATAGTAAATCATATTGTAAGAGTTATGCCTTAAACTCGGCTATCGTCCAGTTTAGTTTACGCACCTGTTGTGACGTATTTTTGACGAATACGTAGATAGACCTTGACATATATGCTTGTAGTAGAATTGTTCTCATCGCTAATTTCTATAGCGTATCTTATATGTTGTTCAGACTGTTATTTAATTGAAGCTACTTAACTTACCTCTCAAATTCTCCAACTTATGAAATGGATTAAAAGGATACTCATAGCGCTTGTAGTGCTTCTGCTCATCGGATTTCTCATAGTCAAGTTTGTGCTCAGTGAATCAAAGCCTAAAATAGTAGAAGGCAATGCTGATGCGGTGGCTCAACAGGTGTTGACAGCAATGAATAAGCCTGCATGGGATACACTGAATTACGTGCAATGGTCATTCCCAGGTGGTCATCACTATGTCTGGGATAAGGTAAATAATAACTCTCGAGTATCGTGGAAGGACTATGTAGTTCATCTCGACATGGATGAAGTAGACGGTAAAGCCTACAAAGCAGATGCTGAGCTCAGCGGAGACGATAAGACCAAGGCAATCCAGACCGCATGGGGTTTTTGGTGTAATGATTCATTTTGGTTTAGTGCCCCTTATAAAGTTTTTGATCCAGGTACTAAGAGAGATATGGCCGTAGATGCAGATGGCAAAGAAGGCCTACTCATCACCTATGAATCTGGTGGAGTAACTCCTGGTGATCAATATCTGTGGTACGTCGATGATATAGGTCTTCCTACTGGATATAAGATGTGGGCTAAAATCATTCCAGTGGGAGGTGTATATACCAGCTGGTCGGACTATACCACACTCGCAGGTGGTGCAAAAGTTGCTCAAGCGCACACTTTGAGCCTGATGAATATGGATATTCCGATGACTGATATCAAGTCTGGTCAGAACTGGTCGGACTTAGGATTCAACAGCAATCCCATAGAGCTATAAGGATTAATGAGATTAGTCAGTTATAACGTTAATGGCATCAGAGCCGCAATCAAAAAAGGGCTTTTTGAATGGATAGCGTCAGACTCTCCAGACATCATCTGTATACAAGAGACTAAGAGTCACCCGGAGCAAGTCGACATGACTCAGCTTGAAGAACTCGGCTATAAGCACTATTGGCATAGCGCAATAAAGAAAGGATATAGCGGTGTACTCACTATTACCAAAATAGAACCTAAAAGCATTGAAACAGGTATTGGGATCGAGCGCTATGATATAGAGGGCAGAACGGTTATCACACACTTCGAAGACTGGACATTAGTCAATGTCTATATCCCCTCTGGCTCGAGTGGTGATGCACGCCATGAGTTTAAGATGGAGTTTCTACATGACTTCGGACCATGGATAGCTGAGATGAAGAAGAATCACAAAAATTTGGTTGTAGTAGGCGACTATAACGTAGTCCGTGACCGCCTCGATATCCACAATCCTGACCGCAAGGACAAGCCTTCTGGATACAAACCTGATGAACGTGCTTGGCTGGCAGAGTGGTTTGATAGTGGTTTCGTGGATGCATTTAGATCACTCTATCCTGAAGAAAGTCTGTATAGTTGGTGGAGTTATCGAGCTGGTGCACGCCAAAGAGATAAGGGGTGGCGCATCGATTATATCTCTATTACTGATGAGTTAAGTAAAAAATTGAAGGAATGTCGGATGTACAAGGACGTCATGCACTCCGACCACTGCCCAGTAATAGCGGAGCTTGATTTATACTAATTGAAATTATAATTCTTTGAGCTGATTTCTCAGTTTGGTGATTTGGGAGGCATCTATGCCTTGTGCTATGGCGAGTTCTTGAGCTCTGTCGCAGTGTCTCATGGACTCTGATTTTTTGCTCAGCGCAAAGTATATGTTTGCCAGATGCAGATGATATTGAGCGCTCTCATCATTATATATCACTGCCTCTTGCGCCCATCTGAGACATTCAGAGAGATTCGCATTTTCTCGCTTATCTATAAGGTGATTGTAGGAGTGTTGATACATCACCATATCATCAAAAGGGTTGATCTCAACAAGATAGTGTTCAGCAACTTTCCTGTATTCTCCGTAGTTTTTCTCTTCGTTGAGCCTATTTAGATAGTACTTATACGCACGCTCATCCGCCTGCGCTCGTTCTACATAGCTAAACAACGTTATGGCCTCCTCTAAGCTTGGTCGTGGATATCCATTATAGAGACGCTCGTATGACAAAATACTTAGCGTGCGATCAACCTGCTCCTGACCGACTATGTCGATGAATCTCTGCTTATTACTCAAAAAATAATCGAACTCTCCGCTATTAGTAGTATGCAAAAAATCGAAGATGAACTTTATGTTTTTATCGGTCGACCAATCCTCCTGAGTGGACAGATACTTCTTGGCAACCTGATACTGCTTACCATCTTGCAACATAACGTGAAGATAAGCCTCATGATACATGATATGAGGGCGACCACTTGATGCACGATCATCATGAACATATAGTATAGGAGCATTATCTTCTGTGATAAGTTTCTTCTCTTTTGGAGCCGCAGTTGTACTTGCTCCTCCAAAAGGATTGCTGGCGAAACCCTCGTCTACATATACCTGACCTGGTCTGACGGCCTCTTGAGCTATGTGTAGTAGTTCAGCAGCATCGACGATCTTATCTACTTTGTTTTTTACATTTCCCTCACTATCCAGAATAATTAATGTAGGCAACCATACCACATCATAATTTGGTGCTATGGATTTGCCATAGCGGCTATCCATGTCAATCTTTATATTGACGAAGTTCGCATTAAAAAACTCACTTAACTCAGGATCATTAAAAACTTGATCCATCTGCTTGCAGGGTTTGCACCAGACGGCGTAAGTATCTATAAAGACATACTTACCTTGTTGAGCTGCTTCTTCGATTGCCCTATCTATCTCGATTCGCTTGAAAGATATGGATGCTACCATATCTGGCACATAGAGCATGAGAAAACTCAGTAATAGTAATAGGCGCATGAAGCAGGTAGTTTCCTTATTTGGTTTTGATGCTTTGGATGAAATTTTGTAGTTCATCATGACAAGCATCTCCTTCCTCCACTAATTTATATGCTTTTTGAGCTTCCTTGAGCGCTTTTTTGTCTTTTTTGTTCTGATGCAATATCTGGGCATATAGCAGTCTATACTCTGGTTGATCGCTTTTCTTTACGACTTTACTCATGATCTCTTCTGAGGTATTGGCAATTTCATCATCTAGCACTTGATACAACATCAACTCTTCGACAAGATCTACTTTAGCTTGACTATCCGTTACTACAGACTCTGTCATCTCCAGAATAGATGCGCGCATCAGTGATATATCATTGGTGGCACGAGCAAATTCTAAATATGATTTCAATCTGAATTCTTCGCCATAGGTAGGATTATAATGATTGATAATCTTGTGTGTCTCCTCAAGGAGATCCATAGATTCAAAAGCAATGGCGGTTTCTAAAGAAGCCTCACCAGCTCGGCTTATTTTGTCCATAGCCGCTTCATCCCCATATTTAGCCTGAACGGCTGGAAGTTGGCGTGCGTAGAGATCAAATATTCTCGAATCAGTACTTGTAACGGCCTCGTAAAGAAAGTCTGTCAACCGATCCTCAGATAAGTCCTTATTATTTCGAAGAAAATCATTGGCTATCTTGCTGCTAGGCTTTCCTGATTTATTCAACGCTTTTACATACTCCAATACAAGGTTATAATCACGATTGCCTTTCACATATTCTTCTTCGTACTCCCCAGATCTGTCATACGAGCCAACGACATCCTCGCCCAATGCAATGAAACCAGGTACTTGCTTGGCTCCTACTTCCTTTCTGACAATCTCCCCTTTATCATCAATAAACATCAAAGTAGGAAAGGCTCTAACAGGATAATCCCGCCTAAAGGTTAATCCCATTCCTTCTTCCATGTCAATCTTCATGTTGATGAAGTTCTCATTGTAATAATCTCCTACAGATTGCTGAGTAAAGACATTCTTAGCCATGCGCTTACATGGACCACACCATTTGGCGTAAGCATCCACAAAAATTAACTTTTCTTCCTTTGCGGCTTGCTGTAGCGCTTCTTCCCAAGTTCCGTGAAAGAAGTTGATCCCCTGTCCAAAAATTATGGAAGAGCTCAATAAGAGTAATGCGACTGAAATATTTTTCATCATGCTAACTTGATCTTGATTTATAACTCAACTTTAGGAAGGATATTTTCCTGGCCTATCCTTTAAGTTGGGTTGATTATGATCTCAGGCAGTAGTTTTCAAAAGTAAGAAATACTTTTGAGCCTGTAAATAGGTAGATTGTTAGGATAGGCTTAATGAATTGAAGCGTCAGTCGGCTATTTTCCAACAAGATGACCAATCAGCAAAAATGATCAGCAAAAAAGACTTATTTCTTAGTTATGTGGCACAGACAAGCCCCCTCTCAATGGCTCTTGAAATTGATCATGCCAAAGGCATTCATATCTATGATACTTCTGGTAAGCGCTACTATGATATGAACTCGGGCATCTCTGTTAGTTCGCTAGGACATTGTCATCCCAAGGTCACTCAGGCCGTCAAAGACCAAGTAGATCGCTACATGCATACAATGGTATATGGCGAACATAATCAATCTCCACAAACCTCTTATGCACAACTCCTCATAGATCAGTTGGATGATCATTTTGAATCGATCTATTACCTCATGTCTGGTACCGAAGCCACAGAACTTGCCATGAAGATCGCTAAGCGATATACTGGCAGGTATGAGATAATATGTGCTCGCAATGCCTATCACGGATCTACTCAGGGTGCTGAAAGCTTACGGAGTGATCAAGAGTATAAGGAGCCGTTTCTGCCCCTTCTGCCCGGAATCAAACACATAGACTTTAACAGTGTAGATCATATCAATCTAATCACAGAACGAACCAGCTGTGTTATTATCGAAGCTGTGCAAGGTGAGGCTGGCGTAATTCTGCCTAACTCTGGATATCTTCAAATGATTAGACAGCGTTGCAACGAGGTCGGAGCATTATTTATCTTAGATGAGATACAATCTGGATTTGGTAGAACTGGACACCTCTTTGCTCATCAGAAATATGGGATTGTTCCAGATACAATGCTCATCGGCAAAGCTATGGGAGGAGGAATGCCAATAGCTGGTGTCGTCAGCAGCAAAAAAATAATGAATTGCCTAATCAACAAACCTGTGCTTGGTCACATAACAACCTTCGGTGGGCATCCTGTAAGTTGTGCTGCTTCCCTCGCCACACTTGAAGTGTTACTTGATGATAAACTGATTGAATCAGTCTCACAAAAGGAACTATTCATCAGACAAAAACTAGATCACAAGCTGATCAAAGAGATCCGTAGTTCTGGTCTTATGATGGCCGTTGAAATCACAAAGCTGAAATATCTCAAACATATAGTCGCCTATGCCATAGATCACGGCGTACTGGTAGATTGGTTCCTATTTAACAATCGTAGTTTTAGATTGGCGCCGCCGTTGATTGCAACCATTGATGACCTAGATAAGGCAACAGATATTCTTCTGGCGGCAATGGATTATGCTGAAGAACAATATCGAAGGTCATGATGGGTATCGAGTTATAATGAAAAGAGCATCAGAAATAATTGTAGTAGTTGTATTCCTGCTCTTTGCCATCGTACAACTCAATGATGGCGATGCCATTAAGTGGGTGCCTCCCTATTTATTGATTGCATACATCGCATTCAATGCATATCGAGATCGGCATTTTTTGATTGGGACAGCTATAGTTTTAATATTTTATATGATCTGGATGAGTACCTATATCACGCATATGCAATCTTGGATATCTGATGGCATGCCTTCTATCACTGAAAGCATGAAGGCAGAGAGTCCCTATATAGAGTTGTCAAGAGAGTTTTTCGGATTACTTTTATGTTCGCTAGCGGCACTCTACTATTTAATAAAAGCAAAAAGACTACGATGAATAAATTAGTGTTATCAATTATTTTAACCACCATAGTTTTTTCACTGTCTTACGGACAAGTACAGCAAGGTTTTTTTGATTTTGAATATGACGACTCTTCGGGTGAGTTTCTGCTGCACATATCGGAAGACAAACTCGATAAGGAATTCCTATACGTCAACTCGCTATCTGCAGGAATAGGCTCCAATGATATTGGTCTCGACCGAGGCCAACTGGGTGATGAGCGTTTAGTCAAGCTGAAGCGTACTGGTGACAAAATACTTCTGATACAGCCAAATCTCGACTACAGAGCGGTCAGCGATAACATCCTAGAGCGCCAAGCTGTCGAGCAGGCATTTGCACAGTCGGTGATCTGGGGATTCAAGGTTAAAGATCACAATGGTGGAGTAATCAGAGTAGATATGACTGACTTTTTGTTGAGAGATGCTCACGGAGTCTCACAACGCTTGAAGCAGTCTGGTCAAGGCGCTTACAAAGTCGACAAGAGTCGGAGTGCAGTGTGGATGGAGCGAACGAAATCCTTCCCCAAAAACACAGAATTTGACGCCATCCTCACATTTACAGGGCAAGCAGATGGTGGATTTATACGCAGTGTGACACCTAGCTCGGATGCGGTCACCGTGCACCAGCATCATTCATTTGTAGCGCTTCCAGATAATGGATACCAGCCTCGTTCTTTCCATCCATTTGCTGGATATTTTCCGATGAGTTATTATGATTATGCGACACCAATCGCCGAGGATCTGGAGAAGAGATTTATCTATCGTCACCGACTTGAAAAGAAAGATCCATCCGCTACTGTTAGTGAAGCTGTTGAGCCTATTATATATTATATAGATCCAGGATGTCCTGAGCCAATCAAGTCTGCGCTTATGGACGGTGCAGCATGGTGGGACCAAGCTTTTTCAGCAGCAGGATATGCTCCAGGTACTTTTCAGATTAGAGAATTACCTGCTGGCGCCGACATGATGGATGTACGTTATAATGTAATCCAATGGGTGCATAGGAGTACTCGAGGATGGTCATATGGTGCATCGGTATCTGATCCTCGTACAGGAGAGATCATCAAGGGTCATGTCTCTCTGGGATCTCTGCGAGTGCGACAAGATTTTCTTATTGCTCAAGGCTTACTATCTCCGTACGGTACGGACGACAATAATGATGATCCAATGCTACAACTGGCACTAGCAAGGCTACGTCAGCTGTCGGCACATGAGATAGGACATACGATTGGATTAGCTCATAATTTCGCAGCAAGTAAAAATGGCAGAGCCTCTGTTATGGATTATCCCCATCCATTAGTTTCTTTAGATGATTCTGGACAGATCACATTTGACAATGTCTATGATGACAAGATTGGAGATTGGGACAAGTTTACTATAACTTATGGCTATCAGGATTACCCCGGTGGCACGGATGAAGCTGCCGCCTTAAAGGAGCTCATATCTGAGACCCAGCAGAAAGGATTGCTATTTATATCCGATAGTGATGCCAGGCCTGCCGGCGGCGCTAATCCATCTGCACACTTATGGGACAATGGGGCTGACCCAATTGAAGAGCTTAATAGACTCATGGAGGTGCGTCGGGTGGCCTTAAATCAGATGGGACTCAATACAATTACTTCAGGCACGCCAGTAAGCGAACTTGAAAAAGTACTCGTGCCGATATATCTGCTCCATCGGTATCAGGTGGATGCCGTATCTAAGATTGTTGGAGGACTAGAATATAACTATGCTGTCAAGGGCGGCGCTACTTCATCAACTGTGAGCCCGATAGCACCACAAAGGCAAGGTAGAGCAGTTGATGCGTTACTCAATACGATAAAGCCAGAGCATCTAAAACTTTCTAAAGAAATGCTTGCCCTGCTCAGCCCGCCAGCGTACGGTTATCCTCGCAATCAAGAGACTTTTAATGGCAAGACAAGTGTTGCCTTTGACCCACTTGCTCCAGCTGAAAGTCATATTGATATGACCTTGGGGTTCTTATTGCATAGTCACCGATTGGCCCGTGTCCATCGTTACGGTGTGACTGGTATGAGTGTCGTTGATTTAGATTCGTTTTTGTCCATGGTCAGTGACGAAATATTTGGAATGAATTCTAGCGATGACTATGATCGAGCTTTGATTGAGCTTGCGCAAAAGATTTATCAAACTCACCTAATCGGATTGGCGCATGACTCTTCTGTAGATATCAATGTTGCTGCAGCCGCCCACAATGCAATAGAAGAGATTCAATCCAAATATCTCAACAATACAGATAGCGCTCATGCTAAATACCTTGTCAGCTTGATAGCGCAAGCCCACACTCATGGAGCTCAGCTCCAATTACCACAATTGAGTGATCTTCCTCCAGGCTCGCCCATAGGATGTGGACATAACAACAGATTAAATAGATAGCATACCAAGCAGTTTATGATTATAACCATATCAGGGGACATCGGTAGCGGTAAAAGCACCTGTGGCAAACTACTCCGTGATCAATTGGGTTTTAACTACCTGTCTACAGGAGATATTCAGAGGCGTATAGCTGCGGAGATGGGAGTTTCGACACTCGAGCTAAATCTACTTTCTGAAGAGGACAAGTCTATCGACAAAAAGATAGATGATCATACTCGTGCGCTAGCTAATTCTGATGAAAATTATATCGTGGACTCTCGCCTCGCATGGCATTTTATTCCCAGCAGTTTCAAAGTGTTTTTACGCTGCAAGGACGAAATTGCGGCTGATCGAATATTCAATGATGATAAGCGAGTGTCAGATGAAAACTCTCCCTCTGTAATACAACTGCTTGCGAAGATTAAAGATCGCCGTCAAAGCGAAAAGCGACGTTTCTTGGCATTGTATGGAATCGATTTCGAAGACCTCTCTAACTATGATCAGATTGTTGACTCGTCTTATTTTAGGCCGCAGGTAATTGTAGACCTGATCAAAGATGGTGTAAGAATGATAGACGGTACTAGCTGATGCGCAGCAGTATTACTTAAAGAAGACCCCTTTATAAGAGTCATACCCTGGCTTAACCCCCAAGTGCATAAGAGTACGCTTATAATTAAACTCTCTACTGTCTATTACATAGACTTTAGAGGCTATTGCATCGTCAAATTCGCTGTGCTCGTTTTTCCAAGAATATGATACTGTATATGCTGCCGCATCTATACTTCTATCCCACTTCTTTCTAACCTCGAGTTCTAGGTAAATGATGTTGTTTTCGTACTTCAAGAGCTTAGATGAGAGGCCCTTTCCTACCCTAAACAACATGTCCGTTTTAATGAAATGTTTTTTGTTTATCTCCTCAATATTCATGCCTCTTGAAAAGCAGAAACTATGCCACTGTGTGCGACATATTATGAGGAGCATGAATGTGTCTTAAAAATTTCTGCAAACTAGCTGTCTTTGATCTGTGTCAAACCTGTCCTAAGGTCATTTGATTATTGATAAAACAAAAACTACATTTGCACCTCTAATTCAGGTCCTATAGCTCAGTTGGTTAGAGCACCTGACTCATAATCAGGTGGTCCAAGGTTCAAGTCCTTGTGGGACCACTCTTTAAAGTCCTCATTATCAACAACTTAGATAGTGAGGCTTTTTTTATTGGATCGCTTGTAAATTGATTTGAGACATTATTTGAGACATACTGCGCTTGTTTAGACTTATTCAAGTATAGATAAATAGCAATATCCATACCCCTTACTTAATAGATTCTTGTTTAATTACCTGAGCATACTCAGTCCTTGTAACAATAGACACGACTGCTGACTCAGAATTTTCTATTAAAAAAGATTCCAAATGCTCAGAGTATTCTTCTAAATCACACTCACCTTCCTTTGGCCTAAGGATAATAAAGCGCTTATCTGGATTTGACGAAGTGCTGATTATATTTGCTCTGATGCCACAAAGCTTAGTTTCAGTCATTCGATGAATCTCCGAATTGACAGAAACAACAGTTCCTGGTATTGCATCATTAAACTCAACTAAAAGATATTTTCTTTCTTCAGGAATATCATCGATGTCTTTGACAGCACAGCTTACAACAGACACCATGGAAACTAAGAGTAAGAGATTTTTCATAGTGCTTTAGTTTTGTATCATGATTAACCAAATTATCTATGTAGTTAGTATGCGCCGAAAAATCCAATATCATTCAACCTTTTGCAATTGTTGAAAGATCATCCTCATCAAACCTCTCCTTCAGAATCTCCAGCGACTCATCTTTAGTCTCATACTCTTTGCGCTGCTTGCTGTCAAAGCCATCATTTGAGTACTCGATCATATACCTCTCATCCGGTAGAGAGTAGATATAAATAGTCCAGCCTTCTTTGGTGATAGACTTAAGGAATGTCATTAGTACGAAATAATACTATCTTAAATTCATGCGTCTGCTTATAGCTTTGATATTCCTCTCAATCAATCTCTAATAATTCCCCCTTCGTCTCTCGGTAATTATTACAGTTGATCATCTGGGATATAAGATTCTACTTATCAGCATTATGTTTTGTGGCCTCCTTGAAGAAGTATACCAAGTAGGTACACAGCTACAGCTATCAGTATCGTGTGCCCGATGCGGATGCGCTGTGGTTGACTCTTCATAGCTCTAGGCTACAATGTGTAAAACAATGCCGTTCTATAGCTTTATTGAAATAAGACTGAGATGGGTGTTTTCAGATTTGAGAATGCAAATAGTTAGCGGTATCAATTAGGTCAGATTTTCTGAGCATATCAAGTATTTCAAAAGCCGACAAATCAGGATTCCTTCTGTTTAGAACCATTTCATTAAACGCTTCAATAGCCTTATGAGGATTAAGATCGATAATATCCGTTAAGAAATCATCAGCCGACTTAGTACTTAATCCATATGATTTCAAATATTCGCCAGGGAAGTCCTTTAGATTATTAGTAACAATCACATTGGCATTAGTTCTTATTGCTGCAGCCAATACATGTCGGTCATTAGCGTCTGGCAAGTCTAGTGATTCTATTAGGTTCTCATAGTTATCCACTAGTGCAAATGGAAAAGCTTCATTCGCTTTTTGCACTCTTTTTTCTGCTTCTTCTTGACTTTGCCCAGTTCTTATGATGACTGATTTCCACTCGTCGAAAATATGACTACTCCATTTTGGGGTGTACAAGTCATAGTAAGCAAACCACAATAACAAATCCCTGACTGTCAGAGGATGTAGAACATTGGTATCTAATACAGCTTTAAATCTTACACTATGAATCATATAAACCTAGCTCTTCATCAGATTTCATTATATCTACGAGAATAGATTTTTGATTTCTTTTGAGGCTGTCTCTATAGTTTATGGCGTCTTCGATCTTAATCCTTCTATGCTTGCCTACCTTGGTGTAGTTGATTTCGCCATCTTCAAGAAGTTTCACAATATGCGGTCTGGAGCATCCAATAATTTCGGCTGCTTTCTGAGTAGTAACTTCTGCCGCCACTGGAATCAAGGAGAAAGGCACGCCCTTACTCATTTGCTTGAGTATTTCTCCAAGCAGTTTGAGTGCACTTTTAGGGATCTGTATTTTCTCCTTCGCTTCTTCTATTTCTATTTCTGGGACATCCGATTTCAATTGCTCAATAACAGAAACTAAAGTCCTGTAAGACTCTAAGGCCAAGGACTGCTCATCCTTAGAGGGTTTAGTGATTTTCTCCAGCGTTTCCATTGTGATAGGTTGTTAGTATTACAATAATAAACGAAATAAACGAAATAATAGTTCGTCATGTAAAAAGGCCAAGGCCGCATAACCACTGGCCTCGTATATGATCTGTGAAATCTTATTGTTACCTTCTGGTATCTAGTAATCTTTCTTAGGATCGCTACCAAAAAGGATAGATAGATTTTGGTCCAAGGTTCAAGTCCTTGTGGGACCACAACTCAAAAAGGAGATCGCATTATACGATCTCCTTTTTTCAATACTTCAATATTTAATTCTTAATAGGCAAGTCACCTACACTTTTCTAAACTATGGGCATGCCCCAATTGATGCCTCAAATACCGCGCTTAATTCGACTGTAAAACCTTCATTGAGCATGATTTCATTACCCGCAACGAATATTACAGTGTCACCCATAGCTATAGTACCATTGGACAAAATGTTATTTGACGCATAAAAAGTGTCTTGAGGAATAGTCCCGCTAATATCCAGATCTATAGGGCAGTCGGCCATTGTAGAACCATTATCCATACCTAAAGTAGGCACTTGTTCTTCCCAGTCCATAGAGTCTGTATCTGTTCCTCCCATAAAAG
>CAZAXY010000074.1:0-19770 GCA_964489125.1 uncultured Saprospiraceae bacterium | reverse complement strand
TTAGTAGGATTTCGAAAGACTTCTCATCTCCCTCAAGGTAAAGCTCTATAAGCTTTCTATCATTCAATTTTTTATAATTCATAACTCTAATAACATTTCTGTTAGCAAGGAAATCGTATGTACAATTAGAGTAGAATTTTACTTATATAGATATAATTATGTGAATGATAGGAACAAATAAAAGAGTACTTATTGACATTGTCAAGTTCTGTGCAAAAACTTTTTGAATTATTTAAGTCTGTCTTGCCTCTATGGCTATGGTAAGATTATGAAGAAAGGCGCACCTTACAACTAACGAGGCCCTACTCACAATGAAGTGCCCTACAATTTATATATAAGACATTGATAAATTAGGCTTTCTCCGACTATTGTTCTTAGTTTATAGTGATAAAACTTGGCTCCGACTTAGTCAGAGTCAGACAAAGAGAGTTAACAAGCATAAAAATTAAGCAATAAGGCGAGCAGTAGTACAGTATAGATAGCTCAGTAAATTAATCGATTTCTTGCATCTAATATGCCGATGGTCAAGGGAGATAAGATTTATGTGTATCAGAACATGAAGACGCAGTCATAACTCATGTCGCTGGTACACTCAATTGAGCAACTTTCCAATCAAAAATGTATCTAATATGGACTTGCTCTTATGGTTGTAATGATAAACACTTAGATCAAAACATAAGAAATAGATAACAAAATGCCGCAACCTATCAAACCATTTAGTTTTGCAGATCAGCTCGATGTTGCTTTTCTAAAAGAGGTTTATGAAGATGATATGGAATATGCTGCCGACATATTTGACATATTCTTGGATTCATTTGATGAAGAATATGGCAAACTAAAGACCCTGGTAGCATCTCAACAATGCCCGGAAATACGCGCCTATGCCCACAAATTAAAACCGACTTTCAGCATGGTTGGCCTCACTAGCGTAACAGAGTTATTCAAAGCTCTCGAGACTGCGGCAAGCAACGGCGAGCTTGATAAAATACAAGAGTTACATCAAAAAATAGATAAAATTCTTATCCAAAAAATTCCGATTATTAGTGATCAAAGAAAACTGCTATTGGCACATTTGGAAGAAATGAGTTAAGTAAGATATATGGGACTAAAAACAGTAATCATAGACGACGAGAAGATCGCTATAAAATCGCTCGAAAATCTCTGCAAAAAGGTGGCGACACTCGATCTTAAGGCTTCTTTTGATGACCCCATCAAAGCCCTAAACTATGTTACTAAGGAGTCCATAGATCTCATGTTACTAGATATAGAGATGCCAGGGTTAACTGGTCTTGAATTGTTGGACAAGCTTCCGAGCCTGCCACAGGTCATCTTTACCACGAGCAACAAAGAGTATGCGTATGAGGCATTTGAATATGAGGTCACTGATTTTATTAAAAAACCTATTACCAAAGATCGATTTCTAAAATCTATCCAGAAGGCAGTAAGTCGTGACAGTTATCTCAAAGAAATAGCCCGCGATAGTAATCTCAAAGAAATATATGTAAGAGTTGATGGCAGACTGGTACGTATATCAATTGATGACATTCTATACTTTGAAAATGTCGGGGACTATGTCAAGGTTATCACAGTCGACAAGGTGCATGTGATTAACATAGCATTAAAACATCTTCATGTTAAATTAAATCATCCAAGACTGCTAAAAGTGCATAGATCGTATATCGTCAATATGGACAAGATCAAAGACATCCAAGAAAATACACTGGTGATTAATAAAAAAGTTATCCCGATTAGCAGAGCGCATAAAGCCATAGTTATGAATGCGATTAACATTATCAACTAGCTACAATTTGCACCTACTCCACTAGTTGGTCCAACCACATATCGACTTGATGGCGCACCGACTATCTATCCTATGAACGACATAACTCATGAATATCGTTGATCACAACTACTTATTGACATAATAATTTTCATTTGGTACATCATTTGTACATATTATAGCGTTAGGACTCAAATAAGATTTTATCATGAAGGCGCAGATCGTATTATTATTCTTGGCGATATTGATCATATCGTGTGGTGATGACACATCCCAATTCGACATGAATGTTCAGTTGAGTTTTGAAGACTCTCCACTCATCATGGCACAAGATTATACTTATCCTGACGGCAGAACAATTAGGTTCAACAGAGTAAGCTTTTTCATGTCAGATCTTTCTGTGTCTGATGGAACTGAAAGTGTTGAGCTGTTCGAGGCACAGCATATTAACTTGACTCAGAGTCACGTAGATGCGGAATCTGCAGCCATTGGATTTCAAGTTGTTTCTGAGAATTTAGAGATGCCTAACATTACTTCGGCGACATTTAATCTTGGCCTTACGCCCGCACAGAATGCTCTAGCGCCAAATGATTATCCCATAGAAAGTGATCTTTCTAACAGTGCGGAATACTGGATTGGTTGGGAAAGTTATGTTTTCGCAAAAATCGAAGGCCTTATTGACTTAGATAATGATGGCAATCCAGAAAGCACTTTTGCATTACATCTGGGATCCGATGAAATCATGAGAACCATAACAATGAATGGCTTAGAGCAATCTGGTGATAATTATACTCTTGACATCGACATAGATGTACATAGCATATTCAATAGCAATGGCACTGTCTTCGATATTGTTGAGACTACTAACATCCATAGTCTCGCTCAGATCAATGAAGCAAACTTCCTAATAGATAACTGGCAAGAAGCTATTCAGCGCAATTAAGCCTGTAAGGCCATATCGAGATCTGTCTTGAGATCTTCTACATTTTCTATTCCTACACTGAGTCTAATTAAGGAATCAGTAAAACCCACTTTGAGGCGTTCCTCTTTAGGTATAGAGGCATGGGTCATGCTTGCTGGATGACCTATGAGCGACTCTACACCACCTAAGGACTCTGCTAATGAGAACAAGTGCGTGCCACTCAAGATTTTCTCGGCAGACTCATAGCTATTGTCAACCAAATCAAATGACACCATCCCGCCAAACATCCTCATCTGCCGTGCCGCTACATCATGATTAGGATGATCCTCAAATCCTGGCCAATATACTTTAGAAACTTTCTCGTGATCTTTCAGAAAATATGCAATCTGCTCTGCATTCTCGCAGCTTCGTTGTACTCTGAGATGCAATGTCTTGATACCTCTCAAGATTAAGAAACAATCCATGGGTCCAGGAACCGCACCAGCTGCGTTTTGGATAAACCTCAGTTCATCCGCAATGCCCTTATTATTGGTTAGCACACATCCATGGATGACATCTGAGTGTCCGCCTATATATTTCGTTGCTGAATGCAAAACCATATCTGCACCGTAATCGATTGGGTTCTGTAGGTATGGAGAACTAAAGGTATTATCCACACATACCATAATACCCTTCGCATGAGCGACTTTAACAAGGGCTTCAATATCTACTACATTGAGCATTGGATTAGTAGGTGTCTCTATCCACAAAAGTTTGGTATCTGCAGTCAATTGAGCACCAACAGAACTTGGGTCATCCATCCCAATATATCGACTCTTTATACCGAAACGAGAAAATATCTTAGTCATCAACCTATAAGATCCCCCATATAGATCATTAGTAGATACGATTTCATCTCCAGGCGAATACATCTTTAAGATAGCATCCATAGCCGCTAATCCACTTGAAAACGAGATTCCATGCTCCGCATTTTCTAGCGCGGCCAAGTTCGCCTCTAAGACTGTTCGAGTTGGATTCTGTGTACGAGCGTATTCATATCCTTTATGCTTGCCAGGTGATTCCTGTACGTATGTACTCGTCTGATAGATAGGAGTCATAATTGCTCCAGTACTAGGATCTGGTTCTATACCAGCATGAATTGTCTTAGTCTCAAACTTCATTGTTATATTTTGATGAATCTACAATGTAGACAACTAAAAAGGGATCACAGTTTACAACTATGATCCCTAATTCAATATTTATTGAAAGTCTGTCTTAGTTTACAGAGCCTTCTAATGCTTTTCCTGCCTTAAACTTTACTAAAGTCTTAGCTGGTATTTTTATAGTAGCACCAGTTGCTGGATTTCTTCCGTCTCTCGCTTTTCTTTCTGAAGTTGAAAAAGTACCGAAGCCTATGAAAGCTGCTTTATCTCCTTTTTTCAACGCTCCTTCAATAGATCCAAAAACTGCATCAACAGCTGTTCCTGCTTGAGCTTTAGATATTCCAGATGCTTCTGCCACTGCAGATATTAATTCACCTTTATTCATCGTAAAATGATTTATTTAATTATAAATTTTTAAACAGATCAAAGGTATATTTTAATATTTACACATACAATCATATGAGATATATATGTGCTTATTTCCCTAAATTCAGTAACAACCCTTATATAATCCAATAATTGTCTATTGAATTATTTCTATTAATTATGTGTAATATTCGATATATTTTAATCTTAATAATAACTAATAGGAATTTAGCAAATCAAATCTCGTCTATGAGGCAAATATGTTCAAGAAGAGGAATTTCAAAGAATTTTAGTGCCATTCAAGTCGTCTGCAATAACATTTAGTGCCAAAATGGTCAAAAACAACATAAGACCAGGAAATACTGCTAACCACCAGGCGCTAAAATAGTCTCGAGCCTCCCGCATCATCCCTCCCCAGCTCGGTATATCCTGTGGTAATCCGACATTCAGAAAAGATAGGGTACTCTCAGCCAATATTGCCCCCGTGAATGTGAAACATGAGGCTACAATCAATGGAGCTATCGTATTAGGCAGCAAGTGATGAATGACAGTTCGCCACTGCGACATGCCGAGAATCTTTGTTGAAAGCAAGTATGGGCTTTGTTTAGCCTTTAGTACTTCTGCTCGAAGTAACCTCGCCTTGCCAGACCATGATAGTAGGCTCAATATTATTACGAGCGAATAAATAGAAGCCTTAGAAAAGATTGCAAATAGAGATAACACGATAAATAAAGCCGGTACTGTCTTAATGACCTCTATCAGCTTAAGAGTAATGGTGTCCAGTGGTAGATAAAAGCTCTTCAATCTTATGTGCCCAGTTAACATAACAAGCACACCTGAAGTGATCAAAATAAAAAATGCTACAATGGACAGTCCATATGAGACATAGAATGTAATCAATAACAACGCAACTACAGCTAATAAAACCTGCAGCCAATTAGCCCGTATACTCTGATTACCAAAGTAGCCAGACACGACACCGAGCAATATGGAGATTATAAGTGAGAGAATCACCACCCCAAATCCAACAGCCATCGCTGTCCTAATAGCATAAATCAATCTCACAAACACATCTCTTCCGAAGCGATCAGTGCCTAGTATGTGGAGACTGCCAGCAGGATCAGAGCTCAATGGCGATAGATACTCGGCATACTCATAGGATTGATTGGGGCCGAAGGGAATAAGTTTATCTGGACCACACAATAGCGGAGCGAAAAATCCTACAATTACCAGGATAAGAAATAGCGCTACAACTAGCCTTGAGCCAATAGCAAGATCCTTCCATGTAGCCTTCATTCTGAGCGTCATATCAGGAAGATTGAATTATATGAGGGAAGAATCGCGCATATAATATATCAGCAAGTAAATATGATAGCACGGTAATCAATCCAACCAGTAGAATAATAGAAAAGATCACAGGCCAATCTCCCTGATAGATAGAGTCCAGCAATAGCTTCCCAGTTCCAGGTATATTGAATATGACTTCTATTACTGTAGACCCAATTATTACCCTAGGTAGTGCTCCAGTCACTATAGTGATATATGGCATTAGCGCATTAGGTAGCAGATGATGCCAACTCAATCTCTTTGGATTGGCGCCCTTGGCACGAGCCAGAGTAGCATATAACTTGCCTCGCTGGCGATTAATGTCCGTAACGAGCTGCCTGGTCAGATATGATAAACTCACGAGAACCATACATAACAATGGCAATATCAACTGCCTCCCGTATACTCCTATATCACTCCAGAATGAACCCTCCAACTGCCAATATCTAATCCCAATAGCTGGAAATATATGAGTCCAGCTACCATAGTCATCCGTAGTTAGAAAAACAATCGCCATCGTGGCTAACCAAAACAGTGGCATAGCATAAAAGAAATACAGTACTGTATTAACGAATCGTGAAGACCAGTGACCTTCAGTGCGCTCAAGCCACAAGGCTAAAAATACCGTAAGCACGCATGAAATGGACAGGCTGAGCAGCGAAAGCGCCGCCGTCCATCTCAGACTCTTCCCAATTTTCTTGTATACAGGGACTCCATCCAAAAGGGAGATATTATCACCAGACCAAAATCTTCTAACCCAATTATGAAATTGGTTATCTGTACCGTTCCATCTAAGCACAGGATAAATCATTGATTTATCCAATGACATCAGACCGATGTGCTGATTCAATTTATTAATCGCTAATACTATATCATCATCATAGTTAGGTTCAGATCCCAGACTCGATAGCTTGTCAACTCGATCAATCTTCAGTAGCATATTTAGCTGAAACTTGAGATTTCTATAGTGGGGATCCGAGTGAACTTGAGCAAGCAGAGATTTTATGGATAGGTAGTAATTATGAACCTTAGCCCAATCTTTTACTTGGTTATTGAGTTTCAATAATGTCTTGCGTGAGTACGCTGGGACAATGTCATAGGGATCTTTGGGATGATAGCTCGGGACCATAGATAGATAAAAATTTGGGCCCGATAAACCCAAGCTTTGTTCCATTCTTCTGTATGTATCATCATATCGAGTCGCATCGAAAGATGTCGATTCACCTGCAAGCTCTAGCCTGATGGCTACCTCATCTCCTGGTACGTAAGTACTTAAGGCATAGGTGCATAGCAGGATTATGAACAAGGTTGGTATCAGTAATAGTAGCCTATTAAGAATGAGCGTAAACATAAATTCCTACTGAATCAAGAAGGCTTAAAGGCATTAACGAAAAAGCCTGGTCTCTTAGAGGAAACGACGGGCACGAAATCTTTAGATACTACAAGTTTTTCGAATGGTGCATATAGGAATATAACAGGCTGATCTTTTGCTATCTCCCGTTGCACATCATGATATGCTCTTAAACGCTCTTGTTCATCATCGGTATATCGTATTTTCTCAATAAGTTGGTCTACTCCTGCATCTGAATAACCGCCCCAGTTATATCCGTTTGCACCTATCTGATCAGAATGGAACTGACGATATAAATCTGTTTTCCCCTCACTAGTTATGACCTGGGCAGATATCTCAAAGTTGCCAGTAACAAGATTTTCCTGACGAGTAGCACGGGTGGGCTTAGTGATGAGTTCTATATTAATTCCTGCCTCTCGCGCGCTCTCTTTTAGCAGACTAGAGATCACAGTACTCAATGATGATCCAGTTATAAAGAATCTCAAGTTCAATTCTTTGCCATCTTTTTCAACTATTCCATCTCCATCTAAGTCCTTCCACCCTCCATCTACCAACAACGACTTGGCCAGATCTAAGTTATACTCAGGTGATGGAATTGAACTCATGTACCCTGTTTGTCCAGGACTAATAGGGCCCGCGATTTTTTGCCCCAAACCTTTTTCCTGCTGATTAATAATCCTGTCTATGTCAATGCAATGAGCAAGAGCCTTCCTGACATGTATATCAGCAAGTCTTGGATCCTGATTATTGAGCAATAAATAATACACCCTTGGCAGCTTTGGAGTATGAAAATCATACATCGATGATATGATGGAGTCCTGTTGCAGATCCAAGTAAGTATTGTTAGAAACTCTGGCTAGGGAAATCACATCAATATCCCCACTCTTAAGTTGTGTGATTGCCACAGTATGGTCAGCAATGAACTGATAAATAATGCGCTCAGGATAGGCTGCAAGTAATGTTCGATTCGGATAGGCACTACCCCACCAGTTTTCTTTTCGCTTCAACACGATGAACTGACCAGGCTCCCACTGTTTGATCTTGTATGGTCCGGCGCCCTCAATAATAAGCTCTCGAGAATACTTAGCACTACTAAACTCCCGCGCAACTGCTGCCAATGTACTATCGCCTTCCACATGACCATCTTCCATATTTTTTAAATCTTGATAGGAGTAGTTTTTGAGTTTGCCTCCGCTATCATAGATATGACTCGGAACAATTTCTGCTGAAAGCAATCCATCTGTTGTAAGGAAAAAATCTCCAATTGTCGTAAGCTGAAACTTCTTAGGGTTATTCTCGTCAATGAATATTTCCTTAAGTTCCCCAGTCAACTGCTTCCATGCAGCCCACCGAGGAGAACTATTTCCAGCAAGCCTAGTCAGCTTCATAGTAAATTCTATGTCATGCGCTGTTATCGGACTACCATCACTCCATACTGCCTCAGGTAAGATTTCAATCTCCATAGTTTTTTCAGTCTCTCCATCTTCATTCTTGGAGGTCTTAATCTCTGGCACCTTAGTTGCTAGAACTGGCACCCAATCGCCACTGACAGGGTCAAAATCACAAAGGGATAAATACATATGCTCCATGACGATACCTGCCTCTGGCAAGGTGTATAGCATAGGATTAAGGCGCTGAGGCTCTTTTAACAGGCGAACAACGACCTCATCAAGACTCGTCTGAACGGTTCTTTCATCGGACCGGCAGGCGCAGAGCAGAAAGCATACTGCCATAAAAAGAGATATACAACTGGATCGCATAAGCATTCAGAGGGTTTTACAGTACAAAAACAGAAAGGTACAGATAAACAAACAGACTATAAATGGGCTTAGTAAATTCAAAGATCTTTTTTAAAATGTCTAACAATGTGCTAATAGCGGGAGGATCGGGATCAGTGGGTCAACATCTTACTTCCTACCTCAGTGCCAAAGGATATCAGGTAAGATCGCTAAGTCGCAACAAACAGAGATGTGAACGAGATGAGACCTTCCTTCATTGGGACCAGGCTGAAATCAAATTCGACATTGCCAACTTCGTACCTGATCACGTGATTAATTTATCTGGTGCAGGTGTAGCAGATCAGAAGTGGACCAAAAAGAGGAAAAAGATTATCATCTCAAGTCGAACTGAGAGCACTGCATTTCTAATTCATAATCTTGCTCGCAGAGGAATCAAATTGAGGTCTTTCGTTTCTGCCTCTGCGGTTGGTTATTATGGTGACACAGGACATGATATTGCTGCGGAAGATGACCTTCCACATAATAAAGAGTTCTTATCAGAAGTCTGTCAGGCCTGGGAAGAGGCAGCACAACATGCTACAGAGCTAACAGCCAACTTCTCTATACTTAGAATATCGACTGTGTTAACCAAGGAAGCTGGAGCCTTAGATAAGATGGCTAAGACTATTCCATTTGGCATGGCTAACTACCTAGGTAGTGGCAAGCAATATCTACCATGGATACACATGAAGGATATATCCGGATTCATACATCATTGTATGACTACTTCAATGGAACATACCATCTATAACACCTCTGCGCCTGAAGAATGGACCAACTACGAATTCACCGATCAACTGCGACAAGCCATAAATAAAAAAGCATTGCTGATGCCTGCACCTGCTTTTTCTATTAAGATGTTGTTTGGTGAAATGTCACGGGTCGTACTCAATAGCACTCGAGTATCTACTGATCGCATCGAGAACAGCGGATATAAATTCTATTTTCCAGATCTCACAAGTGCCTTACGAGATATTTACCAGTCTTAGTCCTTTGCAAATACTTCAATCTCCTTACTAACCGTGATCAGGTCAGTGAACTTCCCTTTAAATCTCGTAGCACGAACCATGTGATTATCTATCCAATGATAGTTGCCTCCACGAGGTTTATTCATGAGAAGGCCATGATACTTGAACCCATGCTTCTTCAGCCAAGTCTCTGTAACTGAACGATGCTCTTCTGTCCGAGAAGTGAAGAAGGTGATTATGTGTCCCTCATCGAACCACTTGTTCAATATCTCCAAGGCATCAGGATATGGTTCACACGTGACCATTCTCTCCGGCTCTTCATTAGGAACATCGTCTGTTACCGTGCCGTCGATATCAATTAGATAATTCTTGACGTTTTCAGGCAATATTGGACTTAAGGTTTTTCCATCATCGCCTTTTATCTCTTTAAGATCTGGATTACTCATTTTCATTAAAAATTTAGAAAGTCTTCAGGATTCAGTGGTTTTCCACTATGCCATAACTCAAAATGTAGGTGAGGGCCACTCGAGAGTGTTCCTGTGTTGCCTATTATGGCGATAGCCTCTCCTGCTTGGACAAAAGTACCTTTCTCTTTCAATAAAATTGAGTTATGCTTATAAAATGATAAAATATTACCATCATGCTGGACTCCTATCGTATAGCCCGTCTCTAGATCCCAACCTGAGCTAAATACATAGCCGTCCATAATAGAATTAATCGGACTACTTTCTGGAGCGAGTATATCTACACCATAGTGCTTGATCTCAGGCATAAATTGAGAACTTACGATTCCCTGTACAGGTAGAATTACCTCCGCTGATAGCCAAGTATCATATATGTTATGATTTATAGAAATATCATTTTTTATGGACTTCTTCATTTTAGTTTTCGGCTGGGGATTAGGCTTCATTGGTGCTCTATCTATTGAAGTCTTCCCCTGGCTATGATCTGGCATTTTAGATACTTCTGGGATGGTAAGCATCGTCCTCATAGCGGAGAGATAGGTCTGTTGCGCATTCAACTCATCATCTATACCATCTATCTCCTCAATTAACCTAATGAAATCTGCATTTGCTTCAATCTGGCCATATCCAGGTATTATATGTTTCAGAGGTGTCAGAGCAAACAAGGCATAAAACCCAATCAGCAAGATCAGACATGCCATACTTATCAATCCATAGATACTTCTGAGACTGAGATCAAAAGAGCGCACTTCTTGAAAAGTATCAGAAGTAAATACTACTAATCTATACTCTTCCTTCAAACGTTGAAAAAATCCATCTTTTTTACCCCTGTTCTCATTCATTGACACAAATGTATCTTATAATAAAATAGAAATAAAACGGTTATTGTATTGCCTATTATATACGGTCAGACTACTCAGTTCCAGCACCTTTGGTTATAATCATAAGTGTATAAGCTATAGAGTCGCGCTATTTGGCAGAGTTATGGGAGTAATTAACCATTCAAGAGACCCGCTCATGATGATCAAACGAGGACTTCTTTTAAATGCTATATTGATTTTTGTCGCTACAACAAGCCTCAGCTTCTTGAGCTCTTGTTCGTCGGCACAAAAAAATAAAGATGAAGTAGGATTTGTCGGACGAAAGTTTCATGACCTTACTGCTCGATATAATGGATACTTTAATGCAAATGAGCTCTATAAAGAAAGTAAGCTTCAGTTAGAAGAAGGCTATCAAGATAACTATAATGGCATCCTTAATATCTATCCTTATGAATCTGTCGAAAACCCAGAGTCCGTGACAGAAAATATGGATAAGGCTATTGAAAAAGTCATCAAGGTTTCATCTCTACATGAAGTCAGCAAATGGGTAGATGATTGCTATGTGCTTATGGGTAAATCACAATACCTTAAAGGGGATTATGAATCCTCACAAGAAACCTTCGCATACTTTGTGGATGACTTCAACCCAAAAGACCCAGATTCCCGAGTATATATATCACCTGATCGAGAAGAGGACGCCAAAGCTCGGAAAAAAGAAAAAGAACGAGAAAGAAAAATTCAACAACAAGAGCGAGATCAAGCTCGTAAGGAAGCTGAACAAGCAAGACAAGCAGAAATAAAATCCAGAAAAAAAGCTAAAAAAGATCGGAAAAAAAACGGCTCAAAACGCACAGCAAGAGAAGTCCTAGAAGATGTCAAAGACAAAGCAGCTGGGGTCACTGACAAAATTGAAGGTATTGCTGACAATAATAATTCTCTTGAATCTGCTCCCCCAGATGAGCTTGACGAAGACGAAGCATATCTTAAATCGCTAGAAGAGGATAAAAAGCATAAGAAGAAGCTTACAGAAAATCCATTTGATGCGGGATTCTTAAAGCATGGTCCAGCATACTATGAGGGTATGTTATGGTTATCCAAATCGTACATCAAACGTGATAAATGGCTCGATGCCAAGTATTATTTGGATAAGATAGTTGAAGACGGCTTTGCCACTAACGAGATTCTCGCAGAATCCCATGTCGTTAGGGCTGACATGCACATTAAGATGAAGGACTACAATGAAGCCTTAAAATCAATTGACACTGCCATAGACACTAATAAGGATAGAAGACTGCGAGCGAGATTGACCTTCATCAAAGGACAAATACATCAATTAAAAGGTAATGCTGCTGAGGCTAGCGAGGCATTTGCCAAAGTCGGTAACTACAAACCATCTTTTGAAATGGAGTTACATGCTCAAATGAATCAACTTAGAAATGGTTGGGCAGCAGGAACCACCACCAGCGAAGCGGCGATCAGAAAACTCAAAAGATTGGCCAATGAAAGCAAAAACGAACCCTACAGAGGGTCTATATACTTTACTCAAGCGGAAATATTGCTCGCAGATGGCAAGACAGCGGAGGCGTTTGAAAAATTCAATGAAGCTCTGGCTAACAGTTCTGGGTCTAATAAAACAGAAATCTACAATAGGCTAGCTACGCTCTACTTATCTCGTGAAGAATATGTCAATGCTAAAAACTACTTCGACAGCACTTTGACCATCATGCCTAAGAAAGATGAACGATATACAACAGTAGAGAGATATGCCTCCAATCTAAAAAGCATTGCCTCTAACATCAGAATCATAGAGCTAAAAGATAGTCTGTTGAGATTAGGCAGTCTGAGCCCTAGAGCATTAGAGGCCTATGCCCTCGAAGAAGCGAAGAAGATCAAAGAACAACAGGATAAGCAAATCAAAGAAGGAAATCAATTATCAATAACCACGTCAGTCTCATCAGGCAACAGCAGATTCTTCGCCTACAATCCATCCACGGTACTCAAGGGTCGTCAGGACTTCAATCGCCGATGGGGGACTCGACCTCTTGAAGACAACTGGCGTCGATCTAACAAAAACTCTTCTGTAATTGATGAGGAACTCGATATTGCTGTAGTGGAAGAGCGAGAAGTAGATTATACCGAAGAAATCAACAAAATAATTCGAGATATCCCAACAGACGAAGAGTCTCAGTCAAAGACTAATGCACAAATAGAACAAGCCATGTTCGAGCTTGGCACAGGGTTAAGATCTTTCATCGAAAACTACTCTAAGTCCAATGAGACTCTCACTAAGTTGTTAGAGCGATATCCAGAAACAGAGCATCGAGTTGAGGCATATTACTACCTATACCTGAACTATATAGATCTAAATGATCAAGCTAAAGCTGACTTTTATAAAAGCAAGCTACTTGGAGAGTTTCCAAACTCGCCATTTGCGATTTTCCTTAATGATCCAACTAATGAAAAGGCATTATTAACGGATGAAAAGAAAATTCAGCTCTACTATGAGAACACCTATGAAGAGTTTGAGGCTGGCAACTTCCAAATAGTATTCGAAAGACTTGAGCAGGGTCGAAAAGATTTTGGTTTAGAGCATAAGATGGCCCCTAAATTTGATCTATTGCGAGCTATGGCTATCGGAAACATTGATGGGCAAAATGAATATATCAATGCCTTAAGAGGAGTTATTTTAAAGCACAATAACACCCCAGAGCAAACCTATGCTCGAGAGATGCTTAGATTCTTACGGGGTGATGAAGAAGCCTTTGGTGATCAGTCTGCCGATCAGGATCTATCTAAGTTCAGAGTGGAAAAGGATAAACTCCACTACATCATATTCTTGCTCTATGGTGGAGATGGCAATTTAGTCAATGACTTTAAGACCGAACTGAATAAATATAATGCCGAAGAATTTTCAAAATTGAGAATAAGATCTACAAGCTTGTTTCTCAATCAAGAGAATAAAACGCACTTAGTATTGCTACGTAGATTTGATGATGCGGAACAGGCTATGGAATATTACAATCAGTTCAACAAGGATGCAGATACGATCTTCGATGGATCCGACTATTCCTATGACTTATTTGCGGTCAATCAATTGAATTACCGTGAAATCATCACCACCAAGTCAGCCAATTCATATCGTGCATTCTTTGAGAAGCACTATTTGAACGACCGCGCAGAAGACAAGTAAGTCGATTAAAATTTGGTCTTCTTAGCTAGTATTGTCAGGAAGTATACCTCATACACTGTATATATCGCATAGACTAGGAGATATAATAGAATATGATGATTATTGCTCGGTTCATACAAGTAGCCCCAACAAGCTAAGAATCCTACCGCCATCACCAACTTGATCAAGAATGATGCTGACACTACACCGACGAATGAATAGTTAGAGACACTGCTCGAAACTCGTTGAGCGACCAAGAATATCCCTACACAAAAGATCACATACTGAGCAACAGATAGTGCCATTAACAACACTAAATTGTTGGGTAAATCCCTTAGCAATAGAACAACTAGACCAAGCAGGCTCAGAGAGATTATGGAAATATGAAGGGCAAAGTCTCTTGCTCTCATACAATGTTAATATAAATCCTTTACAAGCTTATAAAAGATTGCCAGCAGAAACAGCACCATGAGGCTTATCGCTACATAGGGTTGAGGTGATCCTATTTTCTCATCGATATAACCACCGATAAACCATCCTGCTAAAAGCAATATAAACATCTGCGAAACAAGCCCTACATACTTCAGATACTCCTGTGAGGGTTTAGACATGGTTATGGTTAGGCTGTCTTCTTGTTAGCTGGGACAATCTTTTGTCCGCCCATGCTACACTTTACATTGAAGATGGCACCAGGTTGGACCATCAATTTAGCTGTTGTTATTTCTCCAGTAATATTTGCTGATTCTTTAACTTGGAGCAGTTCTTTTACTCGGATTGTACCATCTATACTTCCTTCAATTACTGCATTCTGACAGTCTATTTGTCCGGTTATGAGGCCTTTGGGTCCAAGTATCAATTTTCCCGCACAACTTAGATTACCTTCTAAGGTGCCATCTATTCTCATGTCATTTTGAGCGTTTAAATCACCGACAAGCTTAGTTCCTTGCCCTAGACTGTTGATCCCTCCCTGAACGGAACTGTCATTGGATACCGATGCCATATCGTTGTTTTCTTTCTTTGAGCTATTACCAAACATAGTTAACTTATCTTATATGGATGACCCATTGAATACGGGCTATTCCAAGAGCAAAAGATAAGTCAATACTCAGGACATCAACTAAGTATTTACACCAATATTTAATATAATTTAAATTTTAATGTATTCTTTAGAATACAGGGCAGAAGACTCCGCCGCTCACATCGCCAAACAAGTAGCTCAGTGATAATTCAAATGATCCATTACCGGGAGACGAAGCGCTCAGTCCAGATACATTGTAGTCATAGCTGAGACCGATACCATAGACATCGTAGTCGAGTCTAGCGGCGACGATAACCGCATCTGAATGCACTCCTCCTGTGATCTCAGTGCCAACTCTATACCATAGACCTAATTCGAAAAACTGTCCGAAGTCGTTACCGAAGGAAGAATTCTGAGAACCAGTTTTAAATCTGACGCTCCCTCCACCGTTTAACTCCGTATGTGGTCCTTGCTTCAAGTAAATGAAGTTTGGTTTCACGCTTACCTTTCTATTTATGGGATACTCACCACCGAGATGAGCTGTTAGTCTTGAGAATAATAATTCCTCCATATTGAGGAATGATACATTTGGCTGATTCAAGTGGTGGAGTGCAACTCCTCCAAAGATATTTTTGCGGTCACCTAAGTTACTAAACCACATCAATCCTCCTGATAGATCAGGATAGGTAATATTAGTGTTAGGGATTGCCTCACCTACACCTTGGCTCGGATCAAACTCCGCATTACCATTAACTTGTGTTAACCATCTAAAGTCTCCTGTACGAACTCTGCGCTGGGTGATACCCGCATCAGCACCAAAGGATATGAAGTGTGACTGTTTCTTATTTCCTGCTATCTTCTTGCTAAATGAAAAAGACAATCTCGCTTGTGTCGAACCAAAGCTCGTCTCTCCAGCAACATCACTCCATAGAGTACCGCCCACTCCTACATAATCTTCTTGACCGACGGAGAGCTTTCTATCATATGAAGCCGAGTATGTGTTATACGCTGCTGAGCCTAGTGCTCCAGCCCATTGGTTACGATAATTCACTGTTACACGCTGTCCAGCATTAATCAGTCCAGTCATAGCTGGATTAAGATTCAGTGGAGACGTATAAAATTGAGAAAAGTGTATGTCCTGAGCATTCAGTCCGAATGCACATAGAAAAAATACAATCGCTAAAAGTGTAGTCTTGTGGATCATGATAGGGTTTTTTAGTCAAGCCTGTCGATTATAAAGACATCCTTTTTTGTAAAGTACCCTACGTTTAGGAGCAATTATTTCTTAAAATCTTGGACTTAGGTACCCTTTAAAGTTCGGATCAAATAGTAAATAGGTTAAAGACAATTCAAATGCTCCATTAGCTGTAGCCGCTTGACTTAAGCTCGAAGTGTTAAAATCATAACTAAATCCTATGCTATAATTGCTAAATGAAAACTTAGAATATATGACAATGGCATCATTACCAATAGAAGTAGATGCTCCTCCGTTAGGTGAAGCATTCTTTACTATACGACCCCATAGACCAAGTTCAAAGAAATCCTTGACGCCCTCATACTCACCTGTATTAAATCTGACTGCAGATCCAGGAAGAACTTCTAGATGTGGCCCCTGGGAGATGTAAACGATATTAGGGACTATTGATATTATCCTATTTAGTCTATACTCTGCTCCAGCGTGAATTGTAAGTCTGGAGAACAAACTTTCTTGTCTGTTCAAAAAACTGATATTCGCCTGATTCAAGTGATGCAATGCCGCTCCGATGTAGAAACTATTTTCTCCTTGGTCCAATCCGTAGATCAGTATCCCTCCATTTATATCAGGATATAAGAAACTACCATTTGGTATAATCTCATTAAATCCTGCAGAAGGATCAAACTGCCCATTCGTTACTTGTGATGGCCATCTCAGGTCTCCTGGAGTAAGTCTCCGTTGTGTAATACCAGCATCAGCACCAATTGAGAGATAGAGACCAGATTTCCTAAGATTCTTTCTGACTTGCTTGCCCCAGCTACCTGCAATCTTCCGTGTGTAAGCAAATGATACACGAGCTTGTGTCGTGCCGAAATTTGAATCACCGGCAACATCATTATACAACGTGCCTCCTATACCAAAGTAATCAGTTGTTCCAACTTCTACACGTCTATCATAGGACGCTGAAAAAGTATTGTAGGCGCTAGCCCCTGCTATTGCGGCCCATTGATTGCGGTAATGTATCGTGGCTCGCTGTTCTGCATTAATAATGCCAGTTAAGGCCGGATTAAGATTTAGGGGAGAGTGATAGAACTGAGAAAAGTGTATATCCTGCGCTCTAAGTTCTTGGGAATGACCGAGAGACATTATCAGAATGACAATGACTGTCGAAGCCTTCAATAAATTATAGAACCTGTTTAAAATCAAAATCAGTGTATTTAAGTACGAAATCGTGACCCACTCAATCTAACGACTCACTGAAATCATTATTATTAGGTGAATATATACCAATAATAAGTGAACCCTGTATGGACGTTAGAACAAAATTGAAAATTGAGCATGCACCTGACAAAATAGATTTAAAGTCTTCAATAGTTACCATCGGATCTTGCTTCGCTCAAAACATTTATTCTGCGTTAAACGCAGACAAGTTTAAGGTTTATCACAATCCTTTTGGTACTCTCTATAATCCTGTCAGCATAAGTCAACTCCTCAATGCCAGCATCAACAATCTTAAACTTGACAAATCCTTATTCATCACTAGAGATTCTAGAACTGTACACTACCAATATCATTCCGATTTTAACGGCCATAGTGTTGTCGATCTTCAAAATCTCTATGAACAGTATAATAACGCATTAAAAAGCAAACTCGCTAACGGAAATGTATTAATAATTACTTTAGGAACCGCTTCAATATTCCAGCACACCCAATATGACGTGATAGTTGCCAACTGTCACAAACAGCCATCACGACTCTTTGAGAGGGGCACCTTAAGTATAGATCAGATTAAAGAGGCGCTAATTAATAGTTTTAATTCCCTCTTTAAATTAAATAGTTCAATTAGGGTAATTCTTACGGTAAGCCCCGTAAGACATATACGAGATAATCTAGTTAAAAATAGTCTAAGCAAATCGCGGCTGATATCGGCAAGTCATGAGCTATCATCCGATTATGACTTGGTGGAATACTTTCCATCTTACGAAATTATGATAGACGATCTGAGAGACTATAGATACTATAAGCAAGATATGTTACACCCTAATGAAGCCGCTATAGAGTATATATATCATATATTTCAGCAGCGCTATTTTGATGCGGAGTTATCACGTATTCTTACAGATATCCGTAAGGTAAAACGAGGCCTGATGCATAGGCCATTCAATGCAAAGTCAGATAACTATCGCAGATTTCTTTTGGATATCATGGATAAATGTGAATCCCTTGAGGAGGTTGCAGATATAGATCTAGAAAAAGAGAAAGCTCAGTTGCGTCAGAGACTTACAGATCTAAACGCCTAACAGACCGTGCATTTTGAAGATTAAAATTACCGCCTGAGACATCAACATCAATAAGATTAATGCCAGGAGATTTGCCTGGGGCAATAGAGCCCAATCTATCATCATATTTTAATGCTTGCGCACCATTGTAGGTCGCCCACTTCAGCAATTCTCGATCAGGAACATAAGATTGATACCGCTTTATGGTCTTTATTTCTTCGAGTATGCTTAATTGCCAGTTGCTACTTAAGCTATCAGTTCCAATGCACATTTTCGCTCCAGCACTAATGAAATTCTGGTAAGTAGGGAGCTTATTTTCGATATATAGATTTGCATTTGGGCAAGTAACCCAATACACCTGATCTGACCATTGCTTTGCTCTATGCATGTCTTCCTCATGTGTCTGAGTATTATGCACCATGAGAGTAGGGTTTGTAGGATTCATATGAGCCATTGCATAATAGATAGATCGCATGCCAGTCTTGGAAAACTGATCCAGAGGTATGCCAAAATCTTTATAGAATCCAATGAAACCGCCTGATTTGCTTTGGAACAGTTCATTTTCAGCTTTAAGCTCTTGATTATGTATGCTCACTACAGCATCATCACTATTAGTTTCATTTATCAGACTGAACAACGCCTTGCTTACAGAGTACGGCGCATGAGGAACACAGCTGACTCGATTATGTCCGGCTCGTGATTGTCGTTGATATACTTCGTGATATTGATCGAAATTGCTTTGCGCCTGGTCTTCTTGCAGGAAGTCAAACATCTCCACAAATGTGTAGTAGTTTATGGGTGAGGACTCCTTCACCGCGAATGTATCCAGCTTGTTAGAGATATCTCCGACTGCAACAATTCCGTTATCTCTCATCTGCTCGTCCGCTCTCTTGATGGCTTCCATTACTTGCTCCTCAGGAAACTCTCTTAATGTAACTACTGCTTTTATAAAATCTATTAGTCCCGTACCCGTATCTATAACCCCTGATAAGTGCGACAACTCTAGGTGGCAGTGCGCATTAATAAATCCTGGGCAGATGACACCAGCAAACTTTTCTATGTTGTCTTCCGAGGTATTAGGATAGATGCCCTCAATAATAGACCCATTGAGTAGGATATAATGATCTGCCCACTCATGACCATCACCAGAAATGATGATATCAGCGGATACTTTTTTGATCACTTAATCCC
>CAZAXY010000073.1:0-19853 GCA_964489125.1 uncultured Saprospiraceae bacterium | reverse complement strand
CGTCTTTTACATTATTCAGCTCAATGCCACCGGATGCTTCCACTTCTATTTTCTTGTTGATTAGTTTAACGGCCCGTGCAGTGTCATCCACGGTGAAATTGTCGAGCATCACTCGTACATCTATGCCGAGGCTGAGTACCTCATCTAATTCCTCAAAATTTCTGACCTCAATGGTCATATCAAGATTTTTATCTCGTTCATTGAGATATGATTGTACTCTCTGAACAGCTTCGGTAATGCTCCCCGCAGCATCTGTATGGTTGTCTTTGATCATGATGCGATCGTAAAGGCCATCTCGATAGTTAGAGCATCCTCCTATCTCTACAGCCCACTTTTCCAAAAATCTCAGTAATGGTGTAGTCTTTCTTGTATCGAGTATTGTAACATCATACTCTTTGACTTCTTCCGCAAATGCTCGACTAAGGGTAGAGACCCCGCTAAGTCGTTGCATTGTGTTAAGGGCTAGGCGTTCCCCCATTAGTAACGCTTGCGAATTACAACTCAGATAAAAAGCCTCATCGCCATACTTAACTGCAGTCCCATCAGGCATCCTCACATCCAATGAAGATTCTGGGTCGAGGTACTTAAATACTCGCTCGGCCACCGCAATGCCAGAGATGACCCCTTCGTCCTTAACTAGCAATCTCGCACGGCTGACTTGATCTGTAGGTATGCACGACTGAGAGGTGTGGTCTCCATCCTGTATATCTTCATGGAGCGCATCAATAATAAATTTGTCGAGCTTGTATTTATTTAGCGTGGCCATCTATTTGTTGTTTATTATAATCAATTGTGCCTTTGAGCGTTACAGATTCTTGGTAAGTACACTGTTATGCAAGATTACTCAATTAAGCGATTTTCTTTACTCTTTATAGCCACCATTTGTTTTATAGTAGCATGTGGCATTGGCGATAAACAGATCGAAGAGCTCTCCTTAGATCATGCTATCAGCATATTTAGATATGATGAGATACTCGATATGTGGAGCAAGGAGGCTACAGATCAAATTAGTCTTCCAGAAGTTCAAAAAGAGTCTCCAGCATTCTCCGATGTATATATACATCAGATCCTGGCGCTCCCACGAGATAGTGTAATCATACAGCAAGAACTTAAACGTATGCTCCAGGATACTGGTTTTCAAAAATTAATGGAGGACGTCAATATGAAATTCTCGGATCTGACAAAGGTCGAAAATGAGCTGGGAGAGCTTCTTCATAATTATACCAACCTCTTCGGTGTATCTGATATACCTAAGGTCTACTCGTTTATATCGGGTTTCGTATATCAGTGTTTTGTCTTTGATGATATAGAGCAAGAGGGAATAGGTATAGGCTTAGACATGTTTCTGGGTGCAGACTTTCCATATGCCCGAATCAATCCATCTAATCCAGCCTTCTCAGGCTATCTCACACAATTTTACACGGAAGACTATATCGTTAAGAAGGTAGCAGAAGTCCTGGTTGAGGATAAATTACCATCTCCTGAAAGGTCAGATTTCTTGTCTATGATGATCTGGGGTGGCAAGAAGTTATACCTCATTGATCAGATGATACCATTCAAATCTGATGATGTAGTCATCGAGTATACCCCTGAGCAGTACAAGTGGTGTCAGGAAAATGAAGCTCAGATGTGGGATTTCTTTTTTGAGAAGGAGTTATTCTACGAAACTGACATTCGAAAGTTCAATAAACTTATTGGACCTGCTCCAACTACTCCTGGTATGCCGTCTGAGTCTCCAGGCCGAACAGCTAATTACATGGGTTGGCAGATCGTCAAAAAATACATGTCCGATCACCCTGAGGTCACAATAAGAGACTTGATGGCAAATCAAAATGCACAGAAAATCTTAGATGACGCTAGATTTAAGCCTAGGAGGTAAACTACATGGTCAGAATGGCACGCTTAAAGCTTCCAGTATAGGTCGAGCCTTCATCTAGCCCGTCTTCTGCTGCCTCGTAATCTGTGGAGAACTCATATTCAACTGATTGATCATTGCTGATAGACTTAGCTGGATTATAATAGTTTACGTGATCTACATCCCAATCGATTACGAGCCCTCCAGCAATACTTCTGGCTATCTCGGGACCATATAGGAGATCACATAAATATAGGGCGGCTTCAAAAGATCGTGCTCCACCGGCTGACGTGATTGCTCGTCCATCATGTACAAAAAGTACATCTTCAACTACTTCAAGATCAGGAAACATCTCCTTATACTTGGCTACGTCACTTGGAAATGTAGTAGATACTACCTCATCTAGTAATCCAGCCTTGGCTAAGACAAAGGCACCGTCGCAGTGGCTAGTTATGTATTGAGCTTCTGTGCCGACTTGGCGTACCCAGTCTATCATATCTTCATTCTCAAGATCGGTATCCAGATGATGTTCAGCACTCGGCACAACGAGTATATCAATATGAGGCAAATCTTCAGTTAAGTAATTATAATCTGGTAAGAGACGCAATCCCTCGAATGTCCTTATTGGCTCAAGTGTATTTGCAACCGTAAATACGTTCATGGCTTTTATCCCTTTACGATATTGAGTATGTTGGAATATGTCGAATGGCGCAGTCAGTTCTGTGTTATATACGCCATCCATAATAAGAAAGGCTACATTGTATCTACCTTCGAGGAGATCTGGCTTGGCTTGTACGTGCTGAACTCCAGAATACTCTAATTGTTGGCAAGAAAATATGAGGAGTAATAAAGAGATACTGACTAATGCTGATTGATGTTTCATGGAGTCCTATATTAAAATTGTATGAAATGGAATTTCACCTGCCCTAAGGTATTGATTTCCAAGGCACTAAATGGCACTTTGATATAGTTAAGTACGTCAAGTACTGTACCTAAGAACTTAGAATTCGTCTCAATCTTGCTCAGATCCATGTCCAACGAAAGATAAAACTGTTGATGTCGTCGATAGGTTTCTGTGGCATCAACCAACTCTCCTTGCGACTCCCACACATTATTGACTCCTCCTAACAAATTATCGGCGCCATATCCTACAGCAATGTTAAGCCAAGAAGGTAAGAAGCTCTTATCATTAAAGGATTTAGGATTAATGCTGAGCCAATAGGTCTGCCGATTATAATCTTTAAGTATTTGCTCCAAAAAGGTGGAGCCGAAGAGCTCCTCTGTCCTTAATGATACATCAAGATCGTTATTGCGTCTACTAATATTCGTAGGGTTAGAAGAAAACTTAATCCTTATGCGCTGTTCACCCCAATAATGCTCCTGTAGCCCGTATGCTCCAGCGCCAATGAGATTGGCACCAAAGTCTGCTACCGAAAAGCCCCATTCACTGCTGAATCCATCAAAAATTTCGATCGTAGTCTGAAATAGTAAACTGCCGCCAATACCATACCATAAAGCCTTGTCTTCTTCCACTCCGGCCCATCGAAATCCCCGAGTTAACAACTCGCTTTGGCCATATGCAGAATAGATATGTCCTACCTTATCGAGGTGAGACCATTGACCAAAATCATCAAAAAAGTGAAATCCCTCCATTGGAAAATCTCTATACCAGGTGGCATACAATCCAGCAGACCCTAAAGTGTACAATCCACCGCCAGAGATTAAAAATGTTTTCAAACGATTTTTATTGAGGGTATCTATAGCATTTGCCTCATTTTTAGCGTTCGTTATAGGAGACGATTGACAGTCTCCAAGCTGTGGAAATGATGATAATAATACCATTGACCATATGAATAAGTATATGGTCGAACCTTTAGGGCTTAATCGCTCTTTCACTTATTACTGAATACTTACGATATTTGATATAAAGATAAGCTATCACTATGCCTCGATACTACATGAATTATCTATTTGGTGCTCTTTTGATTCTTTTGAGTCAGTGGAGTCAGGCCCAAGACATCCATTTTACTCAGTTCAGGCTGGCACCAGTATCTGTAAACCCTTCTTTCACTGGAGCATTTAAGGGAACTTACAGGATAAGTGCTATATATAGAGATCAATGGAGAGCCATCGGAAACAGCAGACCATATACCACACCGTTTATATCTGCTGAAGTAAATATCGCTCAAGGCCTGTTGACTGACAACGATTGGATAGCAGGAGGGATTAGTTTTGTTAGAGATCAAGCTGGCTCGACCATATTTCAACAAGTTCAGTTCGGCCTTAACGCGGGATATCACTATGCATTTGATGATGATTATAATCGAGTCTTCTCGGTTGGAGTTACATATGGGCGAGGTAGTCAGCGATTCAACAATCAGTCGGTAACTCTTCCTCTTGATTTAGTGGCTGGAGGCGCCGTTGAAATGTTCAATGTAGACCAAGATGGAAACGTAACTTCAAGCTTTGCCGATTATACTATAGGCGTAAGTCTTAAGAATGTGCTGAATGATCAAGGCGATCTTGTGAGGTTTGGAGTGACTGCGGCGCACATAACATCACCGAATGTATCTTTTGTAACTGTCAATGCCCCAACAATGCCTGGCATGATGCCTCCGACTACACCGGTCAATAATAATAGACGTGTTGGATTTGAACGAAGACTGACTATAACAGGCGAAGGCTCATTTTTAGCAGCCGAGAAATTAAGAATAAACCCTGCGCTGATCCTTCAGCGGCGTGCAGCAGCCACAGAACTCGCCGTACAAGGAATAGCTGATTATCTGCTAGATCCTAAGAGTGGCGTGATTGTGTCAGGAGGACTAGGCTATAGAGTAGGTGATGCTGCAGAATTGATTGGAGGTATACAATTGAAAGACTTACGTATCGGGATCAGTTATGACTTAACCCTATCGAGCCTCAGACGTGCAGGCGGCGGCGCATTTGAGATAGCAGTAGGCTATGTAGGGCGCATCTATAAGCAACCTGATGTTAAATCTGTAATATTCTGTCCACAACTCTAAGACTACCACTATGTACAGTACGATAATGAATCATATTAATACAAGAAATTACAGAGCCATCCTAACATCCATGGTGTTAGTGATGATCGCTGCAACTATAATGGCACAGCCGATCAAATCCTATAAGCTCGATGACATGTATGCCACCGCCGACGAGCAGTTTGAGCTCGGGGATTACTTCAATGCTGCCCAGTGGTATCGTGATATATATAATGAAGTAAAATCTGCTGATGTGGCTGTCTCAGTAGGATTTTCTTATTACAAACTAAGAGACTACGAGAACGCTGAGCGTTGGTACTCTCGAGTGCTTGAAAAGGATGTAGACAATCTTTTTATCGAAGATCGATTCTCTTATGCCAAGATCCTCAGGGCTCTTGGAAAAGACAGAGAAGCAGTACAAGAACTAGAGATTTTCCTCTCCTTATCGGATAACGATGAACTTAGAGCGCTGGCCGAAAATGAACTAACAGGTATCAGTCAGTCATCTACATTTAACACTAACGAAGAGCTGTCTGTATACTTCACCAGTGAAGAGATTAATAGCGGCAACGGAGAATACAATCCAGTTAGATTTGATGATAATACTCTGTACTTTTCATCATTCAATCGACGAAAAGAAATAGTTTTGGATGGCAGCGAAAATGACTATCACGCCAAGATATATCGCAGTTCAATCGGAGAAGATGGCTATAGCAAACCGGAGGTGCTCGACCGAAAGGTTAATAGGCCTGATTTTCATGTGAGTGGAATAACATTCTCTAAAGATCGCCGTACCATGTACTACTGTAGGCAGCAACTCTTAAGTGATGAAGTCATTAGTTCCGTGATCTACTATAGCACCCATGATGGTCAGGACTGGGGTCCTGCGGAACCAGTACAGGGCGTAAATAATGGCGCCATCGCCATGCAACCAGCAATGGGCGAAATATTGGGAGAGGATGTCATGTACTTCGTATCTGACGCAGAGGGAGGCTTCGGTGGATACGACATCTACTACGCACCAGTCAATGGCGCAGCATTTGGTGCACCCGTAAATCTCGGCAACACCATCAATACTCCCGAAGATGACTTGTCTCCACACTATTATGACGGAGAGCTCTACTTCAGCACCTCTGCTTTACCAGGCATGGGCAATTTAGATATTTATAAGAGCTCGTGGGATGGAAGAACGTGGTCTAATCCAGAAAATCTAGGAAATCGATTCAACAGCCGCTTCGACGATTATTCAATCTCATACACTGCGGATGGCACACAAGGATATCTTGTTTCCAACCGTCCTGATGACAAAAAGAAAAAGCTTAAAAGCGAGACCTGCTGCTATGACATCTACTCATTCTCCGTGAGGCAGCTTAACATAGATCTCCTTGTCGGTGTAGGAGAAGTAATAGAGGGTAAAGAGAAGCAGCTAAAAGGAGCAACAGTAGATCTGGAAGACCTGACTATAGAGGAGTATGACTCACAGACGCTACCAGATGAGTTCAGATTTAATTTTCCGCTGAACGTTGATAGAAAATACAGAGTTATTACTTCCAAAGAAGGATATACATCAGACACAACTGAAGTAACCACCAATGGCATCATCGGTGATAAACAAATCCGAAAAAAAGTAATCTTAGAGAAAGAACCTCCAGTTGTTCTTGAGCCAGAACTACCAGAGTACACGCTCGAAACTGTCACCATCAACGAAGCCATCAGGCTTAACAACATTTACTATGATTTTGAAAAGTGGGATATCCTACCCGATGCCGAATTAGATCTCAATAGTATTCTTGAATTGATGAATGAATACGGTGACATGGTAGTCGAATTATCCTCACATACTGATAGTCGTGGTACTAAACCTTATAATGAAGACCTCAGTCAGAAAAGGGCCCAGTCAGCTAAGAACTGGCTAACAGATAAGGGCGTCGGTGAAGACAGAATCAAAGCCGTAGGTTATGGAGAATCTGTCATCCTCAATCGTTGTGTTAACGGTGTGAGATGTACAGATGATGAGCACAGATTCAATCGACGTACAGAATTCAAGATATTAGAAGGCCCTCAAACTATACAAATCAAGCGTAAGGTTAGCAAGGACGGCAGCTACAATGGTAGTAAACAAAGTCTTTTAAATTTTGACAAGACGCCTGTGATCAGTTTCAAAGAAAACAATATCAATATTGGTCAGGTAGTACAAGGAAATAAAAAGACTATCACATTTGAGTTTGAAAATACTGGAGATGCTGATCTCGTAATCGACCTTGTAACTGCTTGTAAATGCACGGATATAAGCTGGCCACAAGAGGTTATTGCACCAGGTGAAAAAGGTACAATTGTTGCAATTCTTGATACGCACGATATGGTTGGTCCATACACTAAAACTATCGATATCATTGCTAATACCAATCCAATCGTGGTTGAGGCTAAGTTTGATGTCGACGTTGTCTTAGCAGATAATTGATATCTTTTTTGTAAAAATGAATATGTTAGTGGCATGTTCGACATGCCAGATATAAGCATCTTTCAATGGGTAGGATTTTCTTTTGGCATTTTATATGTCCTATTTGCTGCCTACAACAAAAATCAGTGTTGGATTTATAGTGCGATTAGTGCCATTGCTATCGCATGTGAAGATTTCATTAATCTAAGACTCTACTTTGACGGTGTCATACAAATATTCTATGCACTAATTGCTATATGTGGGTTATATGTATGGTTAGCTGGTGGCAATAAGAATACAGAGATCAGAATCAGTAAGCTAACCCTGCCTAAAAATCTAAGTTACATTGTTCTTGTCACTCTCGTTGCGATTCCTACCGGATACATAATGGACCTTAATTCAATAGCAGCGTTCCCCTATCTTGATGGATTCACTTCTATACTTGCTATTCTTGCGACTTGTTTGATGGTATATAAATTTATAGATACCTGGCCCTATTGGATCGCAATAGATCTGGCATGTGTATATCTATATTTCGAGCGTGGTGCTCCACTCATTTCTATACTCTATGCAATCTATGCAATCTTAGCAGTAGTCGGATGGAAGAAGTGGCATATCATATTTAAGGAGCAGAAAAGGTCAGAGACCTATGGATCTGCTTAGTTGTGGGGTCAGAATTTTAACTTAACTCCTGTTTCGACGCTTATTGTCTCAATCCGACTTACGTAGTTATTAAGTTCTCCGCCAAACTGATGTTGATATTGAGGTTGAACAAAGAAACTGACTTTCTGGCCAATACTTGATTCAACGCCGAATCCTATGACTCCAGTAAAGTTTGTGTTATATTGTATTTGTCCTCCTTGAGTAAACCCTTCTGGTAGGTCTGTCAAGTCGACTATAGCATCTAAATCTGTAGGTCTCACTCGAGCAGAAGATTGTACCGTTTTCTCAATAGTAAAGTCATAATCTAATATCGTATTACTCGCCACTCCGACAAAACCATATATATGGCTCTTTGAGGCATTAAGGGCATGTAACTTGACGGTCAGAGGAATTTGAGCTTGTGTAAATTCTATAAATTCTAGATTGTGTTCTAATACAGACAAATCACTTGCTTGAGTAAAAGATCTCAACAGACCCGGAGAGTGAGTCTTTTTGGATATTCTAAATCCAGACTGAATCTCTACGATTCCTTTTTGCCATGATAGTGAGAAGCCTCCAGTATGACCTAAAAGGCCAGAACTCAGTTGTGAGGTAACAAATCCAAGATTAAATCCTGAATTGATAAGGTTGATATCCGATGAATAATTCACTCCAAACCACCAGCCATCGTTTTTACTCCGATAAGTCCTATCCACAGCCTGATCATCCACGGATATATCAGAAGTAGGATGATCGTGATTTATGACCACATCCAATGGATGGATTAGCCCAATGTCTAGTAATAAAAGATTGCTATTACTTTGCGTAAGTATTTCTGAGGTCGATATCCTCCTCAATTGACCATCATCAGAAGCCATCCGAGCTACCACTTGCCCACTAAAAAGATCATCTGTATTCAGACTACCCAGTGCAAGGTCATTTGATGAACCATCTCTATTTTTAATTATGGCATTATATCCATTTTGGTTTGTGGTGGTTGTGTTGTTTTCTATCCGTACAATACCTCTAACATCAGAACCCTTTTCTTTGGACTGACTAGCTATCGGGATAGCTCTATTTTCATCAGTCAATGCTTTGTCCCCAATCCAAAACGCTTCAGCTACATATGAGTCATTAAGCACATAATCTAATGGTGTGGCTTCTGGCGTCTGTTGATGTGGTGCAAATAAAGGGCTGAAATTAGCGAAGGTCCATAACAAGAGAAGCATAACTACAGCCTCTATAGCCTTGGTGTCCCAAAGGCGATATCGTCTTTGTTCTAGGGCTTCTAATTCCGCTTTAAGAATCTGCCAATGACTCTCAATAACCGATTCTTCGTGAGTCTCCAGCTTCTTTTTGATTTCGCTTATTTCAACACCTTCAGCTGTAGCGTTAATCTGATCCATTTTAGACGATAGCTGTGTCCATGAAGCCTGATCATATTGCTCTTGATGCTTTGTCAACTTTTCTTTGACAACTTCATCAAATGATTCTTCAGAATGGAGATCAATCCGATCCATTTTCTCCATTAAGCTAGCCCATGAGTTCTCATCGTAGTTTTCCTCATGTCCCAGAAATTTGTTCTTTATGATGTCATCTAGTTCATCTTCTATCATACTCCTCACTCATAGCTATCAACAATACTCTCAATTTAGATCGAGCTTTTACTAGATTTGATCTTGACGTACTCTCAGAGATATTTAGTTTTTCTGCTATCTCTTTATGTGAAAACCCTTCGATAATATATAGATTAAATACAGCTCTATATGATGGCGAAAGCTTCTGCAAACAGTTAAGTATATCTTTAGTTTGCAATTGGCTGATGACTCCAGCATCGGGAGAGGAAACATGATAGACAGAATCGAGATCTTCGGTTCTCCTTCTTTTTTTCTTACGATAATAATCGATTGCGGTGTTAACCATTACTCGCTTTATCCAAGCGTCGAATGAAGTACCACTGGTAAACTTGTTAATATTCTTAAAGACTTTAATAAATCCTTCGTGTAGTATATCTAAGGCATCCTCTCTATGATCAGCATATCTGAGGCATATGGACATCATAGTAGGGTAGTACTTCTTGTACAACACTTCTTGAGCCCAACGCTCATTTCGAGCTGCGGCCGAGAGGTAATCTCCCTGTTGTTCTAGTCCTAATACAATATCCATCATACTAAAAGTAACAATAAACCTGTCTAATAGCAATTGTCATGATCAAGAATAGTACGAATATGAAGTCAGTTGTGCTGCTCGCGACTTCTACAGAACTTGTTCGATGATGCGTTTTGAGGTTTCCCAGTCTCCCATAGTATAGAAATGAAGACATGGAACATTTTTTTCTTTTAACTCCCTACACTGCTGCACTGCCCACTCAATTCCAATTTCCTTAGCTGCGGCACTATTTTTTGCTTTAGACAGCTCCAATGAAAGAGTCTCGGGCAAATTGATATAGAAGCGTCTTGGTATACTGTTCAGCTGATACTTCTTAGTTATTGGCTTCAAGCCTGGAACAATCGGAACTGTTATGCCATAGGCTCGGCATTTCTGGACGTAATCAAAGTATTTTGAATTGTCAAAAAACATCTGTGTGACTATGTATGAAGCACCTGCATCAATTTTCTGCTTGGTATACTCAAGATCGAGCTCGAAATTTGGCGACTCAAAGTGCTTCTCTGGATATCCTGCCACGCCAATACAAAAATCAGTTTTGGCGCCATTATCTATCCCTTTGTCAAGATACAACCCTTCGTTCATATCTCTCATCTGCTCAACTAGACCAAGCGCATTACTATGACCACCCTCTTGCGGGACGAACTTATCTTCAAATCTGCGTGCATCTCCTCTTAAGGCTAGTACATTGTTGATATTGAGAAAGTTTAGATCGATTAATGCATTTTCTGTTTCCTCCTTTGTAAATCCTCCACACAGTAGATGTGGTACCGCATCGATACCGTATCTATGCATGATTGCTGCACAGATGCCCACCGTTCCCGGTCTTTTTCTGATTGCTATCTTCTCATAATAGCCGCTATCTCTTTGATTATAAACAAACTCCTCACGGTGATAGGTCACATCGACAAATGGTGGCTTGAACTCCATTAGCGGATCAAGCGTGTTGAATATGTTATCCATCCCACCTCCTTTTAATGGTGGTAGCACCTCGAATGACACTAATGTGCGTCCGTTACTCTTTTCAAAATAGTCTGTAACCTTCATATTAAGTTGGTTAGGGAGGGCGCAAAAATAGAAATCCCTACGAAAAAAAGTCTGTTGACTACAGCGTTAAGCTAGATAAGGATTATTTTTTATCCTTCTTTTTGAAGTCTCCATTTTTAATCGAATCGATAAATTTCTTCCAGGAGAGCGGATTGAAGATATTCTGTGGTTTAAATTGACCATTGTAATAGTAGGCCTCTGTAGCCTGTCTCAATTCCAGCTTACTGACCTCACCACCATCTACAGGAAGAATCTGTCTGAGGGTCTCAAGTTTTTCGGGTGAAAGATTCTCAGCAGCAATATCTTCAAGGTAATTGTCAATTTCTAATGCGAGGAATTCAATCTTGAAATAATCTTTGTCTGGCCAAGGGTGAATGAATGCTTCAGGCAAGAACAATGTATCCCTCTGCATGATGATATCCTTAGAATAGAGATTTCCCTCGATATCATTGGGTATGACATACTCTTGAGTCTCGTATCCGATCGTACTGAAGATTACTATCTCCCCCTCTCCAACGGCGAGTGAGAAAAAACCATCTATCCCTGTCGTGGTCCCTCTTGGAGTATCCTTGACTGCTACATTGGTGTAGATAAGCTTCTCAATTTTATTATTCTCTGTTGTAACTACACGACCTGAGAATTGTATTACTTCAGCTTGTGCGGATAGCTGAGTAGCCCCAAACCACATAAGTATTCCGAATATCGCTACAGTTATTTTGTGCATTTCTCTGCCAATAAGGTCTTAAAGATATGATTAATGAACTTTTATCATGGCTATACAAATGACAGCTCTTGTCATTTAACAACGCTTTAACTCAGTGAGTTTTCCAAGACTTCGGTCATATCTGTTACGTAAGTAAAGGAAACATTCTTAAGATATTCCTCTGGTATTTGGCGCACATGCTTTTCATTTTCCGCGCAAAGGATGATTTTTTTAATGCCAGATCGTTTAGCTGCAAGGATTTTTTCTTTTATCCCTCCTACTGGTAGCACCTTGCCTCGCAGGGTGATTTCACCTGTCATAGCTAGGTACGGTTTAACAGGTCGGTTAAGAAAAGCAGATGTTAACGCTGTCATGATAGTAATTCCTGCGCTCGGGCCATCTTTGGGTATTGCTCCTTCTGGCACATGTATATGGACATCGTTCTTTTCGAATAGCTCCGAGTCAATACCTAGGCGCTCTGCATTAGATTTGATATAACTCAGAGCCGTAGTTGCCGACTCTTTCATTACATCACCTAAGTTGCCCGTCAATGTAAGCTTTCCTTTGCCTTTGTTAAGGCTCGCCTCAATATATAACATGTCTCCACCTACTCTCGTCCATGCCAAACCAATAGCTATTCCAGAAAGCTTGGCATTAGCATATTTTTCATTAGAATATCTGGTAGGTCCAAGGATATTCTCAAGATCGTCCGTTTTAATCGTAACACTGGTTTCATCATCCATGGCAATACGTTTAGCAACATGGCGCATCACTCCTGCGATCTGACGGTTGAGTGATCTGACTCCTGATTCTCTAGTATAGTCCTGTATGATTCTGGATAAGACTGTTTTACTCACCTTAACATGATCAGCTTTAAGGCCATGTTCAGTGCGCTGGTGTGGGATCAAGTGTTTCTGAGCAATTGTAATTTTTTCTTCAGTACTATATCCACTGATACTTATGATTTCCATTCGGTCTAATAGCGCCGGCTGGATACTGCTCAACGAGTTAGCTGTAGCAATAAACATGATCTTGCTCAAGTCGTACTCAAGCTCCAGATAATTGTCGTGAAATGTTGAGTTCTGCTCTGGATCTAAAACTTCCAGAAGTGCGGATGATGGATCTCCTCTGAAGTTTTTACCAAGCTTATCTATTTCATCAAGTATAAATACCGGATTTGACGAACCTACCTTCTTTAATGATTGAATAATACGCCCAGGCATGGCCCCGATATATGTCTTACGATGTCCTCTAATCTCTGATTCATCATGTAATCCCCCAAGTGACATTCTGATAAAATTCCTCTTTAGCGCTCGTGCTATTGATTTGCCCAGAGACGTTTTACCCACACCAGGAGGGCCAACGAGGCATATAATTGGTGCCTTCATATCGCCTTTGAGTTTGAGCACAGCAAGGTGTTCAATAATGCGATCCTTGACTTTCTCCAATCCGTAGTGGTCCTTATCTAATACTTTCCTTACTCGCTTAAGATCAAAGTTGTCCTTGGTATAAGTATGCCACGGCAGGTCGATCATCATCTCCAGGTAGTTGAGAGTCACAGAATATTCAGCAACCTGTGGATTGATTCTTTTGACTTTATTGAGCTCTTTTAAAAATTGCTCTTTGGCATAATCTGGCCATTTCTTCTTCTTAGCCTTCTTGGCAATGTTATTAATTTGTTCTTGTTGAGGATTTTGTCCTAGCTCTTCTTGAATCGTCTTGAGCTGCTGGTTAAGAAAATAGTCTCGTTGTTGCTTTTCGATATCCGTACGGACCTTACTTTCAATCTTTGTTCTCAGCTCAAGCAACTGAAATTGAGCATCTAATCGCGCTAATACCTTCTTAGCCCGTTCAGTGATGTTATCGATCTCAAGAACTTCCTGCTTTTCGGTGACTTTAGCATTCAGGTTAGAAGCAATGAAATTGATCAAGAAGGACTTATTTTTCATATTGTCCAACATTGCTGCCGCCTCACTTGGGATCTGAGGAGAAATCTCAATGATTTTTCTGGCCAGATCTTTGACCGAGGACATTGTCGCATCAATCTCCATCTTATTGACATCAGTATCATCCTGAATGAGCTCTATTTCACCCTCTAAGTAGGGTTCAAAATTAGTTAGACCTATAAGTTCAGAACGGATCTTTCCCTGTAATATAGCAGTTGTGCTTCCATCTGGCATCTTGATCATTTTTACGATCTTAGCCATGCACCCTATCTGATATAAATCGTCAGCTTCAGGATCTTCATTCTTGATTTCTTTTTGGCTATGAACCGCAATAAATTTGTCTTTGTCATATGCCTTGCGAACAGCCTTAATTGATTTATCTCTTCCGATCGTAATCGGAATGACCACCCCTGGAAAGAGCACAGTATTTTTTAAGGCAAGTACTGGTACGGTCTTAGGAATACTATTCTGGTCCACAGAATCTTCACCATCCACAGAAATCAAGGGAGAAAAATCTCCATCCTCATCGATATTGCCTAAAAAAAATCTGTTCTTTCTCATAATCTGTTATGCCTCAAGCATACATCAACAAATGAACCAAGGAGGATTATAACCCCCTCAGTAGTAATTGTGTCAGACAACCAATAGTTTAGTCAGACAAAGTGTCAGTAATCCGCTTTATGCGGCTGCTTGCTCTTCGATATCTTCAATGTCTTCACCATCGACATCAAGTAGTTCAATCTTAAGATTATTAATGATAAATTCTTGACGTTGTGGTGTATTCTTGCCCATGTAATAACCGAGTATCTCTGTGATATCTGAGTCAGGAGATAGATATACTGGCTCTAGCTTCATATTATCACCGATGAAATCTTCGAACTCTGAAGGAGATATTTCTCCAAGGCCCTTAAAGCGAGTGATTTCTGCTTTGCCTCTTAACTCCTTAACAGCTGTAGCTTTCTCTTCCTCGCTATAACAATAGAATGTCTTTTTCTTGTCTCTAACACGAAACAGCGGAGTCTCGAGAATATATAGATGTCCTTGTTTCACTAAGTCAGGGAAAAACTGTAAGAAAAATGTAAGTAATAAGAGTCTAATGTGCATACCGTCTACATCTGCATCTGTTGCAATAATCACCTTGTTATATCGGAGACCATCGAGGCCGTCCTCTATATTGAGTGCATGTTGAAGTAGATTGAATTCCTCATTCTGATACACAACCTTCTTAGTCATGTTATAGCAGTTAAGAGGCTTGCCACGTAGACTAAATACCGCCTGAGTTTTTACATTCCTTGCCTTAGTAATAGATCCACTCGCTGAGTCACCCTCAGTTATGAATATACTGGAGTTGAGCTTAAGCTCTTCATCACCGCGCTTATCGCTGTAGTGTACTCGGCAATCACGCAATTTTTTATTGTGTAGGTTGGCTTTCTTGGCGCGCTCATTAGCCAACTTCTTGATTCCTGATATCTCCTTACGCTCTCGTTCGGACTGCTGTATGCGCTTCTGTAAGGCCTTAGCACTGTCAGGATTCTTGTGTAAGAAATTATCTAACCGAGACTTAACAAAGTCCATAACGAAAGTCCTCAATGTAGGACCAGCTGGACCAATCGTCTGTGAGCCAAGTTTGGTTTTAGTCTGTGACTCAAATACTGGCTCTTCAACACGTACTGATATAGCCCCAATTATGGAGGTCTGGATATCTCTTGCATCGTAGTTCTTCCCAAAGTGATCTCTGATCGTCTTTACGATGGCCTCTCTAAATGCTGCTAAGTGGGTACCTCCTTGAGTAGTATTTTGCCCATTCACGAATGAGTAATATTCCTCACCATACTGATTGCCATGAGTTAGCGCAAGCTCTATGTCTTCTCCCATGAGATGCACTATCGGATAGCGCAGTTGTTCGGGCTTGGTTTTATTCTTTAAAAGATCAAGCAATCCATCTCGACTATATAGGATTTTGCCATTAAAATGGATCTTTAAACCTGCGTTGAGGTAGGCATAATTCCATAACTGACTTTCGATATACTCTGATCTAAACTTGTAGTTTTTGAATATTTCTGAGTCTGGATAGAATGTCATGATCGTCCCATTCGCCTCAGATGTCTTGCTGATTTTATGATCCTTGACAAGATTACCGTGCTCAAACTCTGCAACCTTAGTTTTTCCGTCTCTGATCGCCTGCACAACGAAATGACTTGAAAGGGCGTTCACTGCTTTAGTTCCAACTCCATTGAGACCTACAGACTTTTTAAACGCCTTAGAGTCGTACTTGCCTCCAGTATTGATCTTAGACACACAATCAATCACCTTACCCAGGGGAATTCCTCGACCATAATCACGGATAGTGGCTTGTCCTTCCTTTATCGAGATAAATATCTCCTTGCCATGACCCATGACATACTCATCAATAGAATTGTCGATGATCTCTTTAATAAGGACATAGATGCCATCATCTTGGGCAGAGCCGTCACCCAACTTACCAATATACATCCCAGGTCGCAGTCTGATGTGTTCCTTCCAGTCTAAGGATTTGATGTTGTCTTCAGTATATTGTACTTCTGCCATGGCCCACAGGGTATTATAAAAACAAATTATGTGTTATTGACATTCATTGTGGTCACAATATCAACAACTTATATAATTTACAAATGTAATAAAGAGGTCTAACTAATATAGAGGGTCTCTTCTCGATCTTGGTAATTAGCTTATTTTTGAAGCAATTATACTGGCCATGGCTATAGATATCATTTCTGCTCTTATTATATCATATGCTTTTTACCGAGGATTTACCAATGGATTGATAGGGACAGTTGTCGACACGCTATCGATAGTGGTTGGTGCTGTTATAGCATTGAAGTTTTCTCCTTTACTCACACCCCACATAAAACAAGCCATCAACGTCGGGGACTTTGCCCCATGGATTAGTTTGATCGTAGTATTCTTCTTAGTACTCTTTATACTTCGATTTATTGGAAAGAAAATGGAAGGAGTCCTAAAGTCTGCTAATCTCAATATCATCAATCAGCTGGCAGGGGGTGCGCTGTTAGGATTTGTTGTTGCGTTCTTAATGGGGGGGTTGATCGTCTTCTTATCTAATCAAAACCTGCTTACAGAAGCCTATACCGAAAAAAGTACTTTATTCAGTCACTTGGTTGCTGTCAATAGAGATGGAGGTTGGGTGATTGATGGTCTGAAAGATTTATTCTCAGAATTCTGGTCTCAGTTTACCAATGCTGTAGATAGCGTTGAAAAGAAAATATAACACAAAAGAGTTTTTGGCGCTAATTACTGATTAAGCTCCTTCCAAATCATATCCTTCAGGGTATCGACGCCTTGACCCGTGACCGACGAGAAGAAGTGTACCTCGATATCATCTGGAAGATCATCTTTCATTAATTCTTTTAGTTCTTCATCAATCAGGTCGGCCTTAGACACTCCTAACAACCGTGGTTTATAAAGTAATTCTGGATTATACATCTCCAATTCCTTCAGAAGGATCTGGTACTGGTCACTGATGCTGTCGCTCTCGGCAGAAACCATAAACAACAAGAGACTATTTCTCTCTATATGCCTCAAAAATCGATGCCCGAGCCCCTTACCTTCATGGGCCTGCTCGATGATGCCAGGTATATCCGCCATGACGAATGAGCGGCTATCGCGATAAGAGACAATTCCGAGGTTGGGCACTAAGGTTGTAAAGGGATAGTTGGCAATCTTTGGCTTAGCAGCGCTGACTACTGATAGCAATGTTGACTTGCCAGCATTTGGAAACCCTACCAAGCCCACATCGGCCAGTACCTTTAATTCCAGAATTTTCCATTCTTCAGATCCTGGTATTCCAGGCTGTGCATACCGCGGAGATTGATTTGTGGCAGACTTAAAGTTAGAATTACCTAAGCCACCTTTGCCACCAGGGACAAGGATATAACTCTGGTCTGGTTCAACCACTTCGAAGTGTACTTCTCCTGTTTCAGCATCCTTGGCAACAGTTCCTAAAGGAACTTCGAGTATTATGTCTTTTCCGCTTGATCCGGATTTTCTAGAAGCGCCTCCTACCTCTCCGTGACCTGCCAATACATGTTTGCGATATTTCAGATGGAGTAAGGTCCATAATTGAGGATTAGCTCTTACAATTACATCCCCTCCTTTGCCACCATCTCCACCATCAGGTCCTCCTCGAGGTTGCAAGCGATCTCTAAAAAAATGGCTGCTGCCAGCGCCTCCATTACCCGAGCGGCAACAGATCTTTACGAAGTCGACGAAATTTCGCTCTGACAAAACTATGAGACAGTCTGTATCAACTCACTAAGTCGATTGTTAATTTCTTCTATCGTTCCTACGCCAGCAATCTTCGTGGCGAGGTCTTTCTTATTATAGTAATTGTAGACAGGCTCTGTCTCCGACTTGTATACCGCAATGCGCTTGCGAATAACTTCTTCATTGGCATCATCAGCTCTACCAGAGGTCTTCCCTCTTTCTAAAAGTCTCTTGACGATCTCATCGTCATCAACAGCAAGCGCAATGAGTGTATTCACTTGTTCGCCAGATTCAGATAACAAAGCGTCTAGCGCTTCCGCTTGCGGTGTCGTTCTCGGAAAGCCGTCAAAGATGAAACCATTGCTATCAGGGAACTGACTGATCTTATTCTTAAGCATTCCTACCGTGACCTCATCAGGTACAAGCTGTCCTTGGTCCATATATGATCGAGCTGTTTGACCCAGGGGAGTATTATTACCAAGTTCATATCTAAATAAGTCCCCAGTAGACACTTGTATTAATCCAAACTTCTCTTCCAACATCTTGGCTTGAGTTCCTTTACCAGATCCGGGAGGACCAAACAATATGACATTTGTTCTCACTCTATTACTTTTTATACTGAATAACGACTTTATAAATCTTAACCAACCCATATTAGTTCCCTATTGGTCAAGGGACGCTAAAGATATTATTTTATAGATCTTATCGGACCAATAAGGTGATGCCAACACATCCTCCTCAATTACTCCTCGAGAAGTTGTGCTGTGGACGACCCTCAATTCGCCAGAATTAACGGCTGATATTATAGACACATGGAATATTTTTCCATTCTTTCTGTAGAAAATTAAATCACCAGAGCGGGCCTTGTCCATGTCAACAGTATGACCTAATGTAGATATCGAGGCTGCAGAGCCCGTTATGTCGAGGCCATTCTGCCCATATATATATTCCACTAATCCTGAACAATCAAATGTCTTTGGCCCGCGACTAGCATACTTATACTTAGAACCAATTTTGGATTTGGCAGACTTTACGATTCGCCGTCCCAATTCATTTGACCTATCTACAGACACTAACGACCTATTACTCGCGCACGAGAGCAAAAACGCAAGCAGCGTAAGGATTAACCAAGAAAAGGAATGTGTGGTAGAGATAATTTATTATCCTTCTGCTGGAGTATCAGTGCTATCACCACTATCTGCACCAGCCTCGTCAGCATCGTCTGTTTCATCATCTCCATCACCACCTTTAAGGGCTCTTGGAACTTCAACAATTGCAATAGGGATAGCTGGATCAACTTCTATATTCAAGCCCTCAGGAACTTCTAAGTCCTTTACTCTTACAGCCTCTGACAATTCTAAAGTGCTGATATCAACAAATAGCTCATCAACTAGTGTCTCAGGAGTAGCTTTTACCTTCACTGTTCTAAGGCCAGAAATTAACTTGCCACCAGCTTTTACACCAGGAGATACGCCCTTGAATTTTACCGGGATACTTGCCTTTACGGGGTGATTAGGGATAAGCTCTATAAAGTCGATATGCATAATCGCATCAGTTACAGGATGAAAGTCTATGTCTTTAATCAAGGCTTTCTTTACGCCACCAGCCAATTGTAGCTCGGCCATCTTAAAATCAGGCGTATATATTAACTTCTTAACGGCACCGTGAGTAGTCGAGAAGTGTGTTACACCATCTTTACTATATACCACTGCTGGAATGCTGCCAGATTGTCTAAGAGCTTTAGTAGCTTTCTTACCTAAATCTGTTCTGTCTTGTGTAGTTACCTGAACGA
>CAZAXY010000072.1:0-19859 GCA_964489125.1 uncultured Saprospiraceae bacterium | reverse complement strand
CCAAATAAGTATCTTTATTTATTAAACCCGTAACGCTTATTTAGGACGGGACAGCTTATGCTATAGTCCAAAGAGGACATTTATCTTATAAGACTCACTGTACCTGCAGTTATAAACTCATCATCATTTATACATACTACACGCACACAATAGGCAAATACATCAGGTGATAGTTCACTTCCGGTATTACCGAATCTTCCGTTCCATGCTTCTGTTGGATCATTAGTTCTAAAGACTTCTTGTCCGTACCTATTCAATACTTGGAAGTCGATCTCTTGGATGAAATTACTTCTAACAATTAGGACATCATTGTTTCCGTCATTATTCGGGCTAAATGCGGTAGGAATAAAAATATCCTCTTCGGTACAAGTAGGCGGAATTACAGTGATAGTGATCTGACCTGTAGCCATGCATCCATTAGAATCAGTTATGGTCACAGTATAAGTAGTTGTGACATCAGGGCTTACTGTCTGAGTAGCTGTCGTCACGCCATTGTCCCATAATATGTCTACGATGTCGCCTGAAGAAGTGACAGTTATATCAACATCTTGCCCTTGGAAGATTTCATTATCATCATCTGATGAAGTCACTTCAATGTCGAGGTCTACAACATCCACTGGTATTGTCAAGATCGTTGAGCAACCTGAAATTGTATCGGTAATTTCAACCATAAGGTCTTGAGAACCATCCAAGTTAGCTATTACGCTTCCTGTTCCTTGTCCACTTACGATTGCTCCATCAGGAGACCATACGAATTCAAACATAGAAGTAGAATCATTATTGACTAATACTACTTCGAAATCTTCGTTAGCACAAGCCGACTGACCATCAGGCATTCCTGGGGACATCACATCGATATCAGGATCAAAATCTATGAAGTTGAATACTATAGAGTCAGAACATCCAAACTCATCAGTAACAGATGCCGTAATTGACATAATACTTCCAATAGAGTCTAACATCAATGAGTCACTCATAGCTAACACATTACCTTGATCATCAGTATAGGTGACAGGCAAACCAAGATTGTTAGATACACCCAATGAAATTGGACCATTCATAGACATGCTATCACACATCACGATATCTGTAACATTCTCAGTACTCAACTCAATGATTTCTGGGACAACCACTTCGATCGTCTGATCTTCAAACTGACAAGTAGTTCTATTATTGAATAGGCTCACTGTATAAATACCTGGCTCCCCAAAGTCGAAGGTTGGATTGGCATCGGTCGACTGATCCGAGTCAGTATCACTGACTCCGAAGTCCCATAAGATATCGCCATCCATGATTCCTTCTCCACCCATAAACGATATGGATGTAGTACCACAATTGATCATCGCTTCCGGTTGCGGATCAATAATTTCTCCAAGCGGAAGCTCTATGCTTCCTTCTTCAATACATCCTTGTTCAGAGATTGCAGTGTATGGGATCGAGATATTATCTTGTCCATCAAGTATTGTCACGGTTACAGAGCTATCTGTCATCATCACTATATTATCAGATGCGTCAAATGTGATTGTAAAGTCAGACGCTGATGTTGCCGTTATCGTGACAGTATCACCTGTACAGATTCTATCTGGCGTATCAAGAGAGGCAACATTACCATCTTGTGTCAAAGTGGTGCTTACAATATCGCTCTCACAGAACTCATTGAACGCTCTTAAAAACACTGTGGCATCAGGCATCATTAAAATATCGATCGTCTGATCCGTACTTAAGATGGTCATAAAGTCCATATCTAAAGACCACTCGAAACTTGCATTGTCGATATTAGAACTCGCAATTAACATCGCAAATGATCCATCACATTCTACCGAATCTATAGCAATATTGGCTCTTAAATCTTCTATAACATCAATAGTCAGATTTTCCATTATTACACAACCTGCCGCTGTCGTGGCAGTATAAGGCAACACTATCTGTTCTTGTCCTTCCGATGCCATCACGGTTATAGGGAATGTATTAATGTCTGAGACGATATTATCATTTGGCTCAAATATTACATTTAATCCTTGTGAAGGGGCGTTGTCAATGATATCCAATTCAGTCGAACCACTTCCATCAACACACCTATTAATTGGATCGAAATCAAAGGTGAAATCTGGCATTCCTTGTATCACATCGATCGTTGCTACATTACTTCCACAATTAACGGGATCAAATGCTCTTACGAATAAAGTTGACATTCCTGGAGGTATAAGAATCGTGATAAACTGTTCTGTACCTACAATCACATCAAATGAAGGATCAAATGACCACTCATAGGTAGTATTTGGTCCATCAAGTGGATTGTTTACCATCACGTTAGCTTGTTCTTCGCTACTACATACCATCAAAGAAGGCTCATCAAAGCTCAAGACTATATTATCAGTACCTACATTAACAGTAATCATTTCTGTTTGTGTAGTTACGCCATCAGTAGCTGTTACTGTATAGGTAGTTGTAACCGTAGGTGCAGCCACTGGATCACTGAAATTGGTCAAATCCGTGAATGTCAATCCGTCCATCGGAGTGAATGTGTACGTTACTCCTGGAGTAGAGCTATTAAAAAGCGGAATACTCATACCTGGACAAACGGTGATCATCCCGTCTCCATTGTCGTCATTTATATCTATGAAATCATCGTTATCTCTGTTCAGATCTATCACATAAACTACGGTATACTCACATCCTTGACTGTCAGTGAAGAAGTAAGTAACTGTCGCAGTAGTTGCATCAGGCGAAACTCTCAAATCTATGTCTGATCCAGTACCTTCAAAGAGTTGTCCACCTGCCTCGACAGTATATCGTATTGACACAATGTCAAACATTTCCCTCAGTTCCTCTTCATTGATGCTAACCATGAGCCTGCTATCCGATGCATCAAATGAAACAACAGTATCTATAGCAGCTTCAACCTCATCGACTTCTGTCGGTATAATGGTTATAGCAACAGTACCAGTGACTTCACATACGCCGTTAGAAACTGTAAACACAATAGAACCTCCATTCTCTCCACCTCTAATCATAGGATTATTAGGATCTATAGGATTGACCAAATCAAGACCATCTGGATTTTGAAAGGTAATTGTATTATTCGGGTCGGTTGAAATACCGACGCCACCAAATCCACCTTCACAAACCGCAATTGCATCATCAGTTGTTTCGAATGTTGGAATGTCCAAAACATTGACCGTAATACATACTGTATCCGAATTAATGCCGTCAGTAGCAGTAACCACATACTTAGTTGTACTGTCTGGACACGCAACAGGGTCGCTAAAGTTCACTGTATCAGTAAATTTCAAACCATCCATCGGCGAGAAACTATAGGTCACTCCATCAAACGACTGATCGAACAATGGTGTATTATCACCACGACATATCGTTATAGTAGCATTACCATCTCCATCCTCATCACCTAAGGGGTCTATTAATACATCGCCATCAACTACATCATCATTGATAGGTATATTAAATATAATAGCATATTCACAGCCATTGCTATCGGTGAAATACAGAATTACTCGAGCATTCATAGTACCATCAGGTAGTTCAAGTGCAATATCTGAACCACTCCCTTGCCCTACTAAGACACCATCTGCTTCTACAGTATATCGAATTGATACTATATCAAAATTTTGGATGAGTTCCTCTTCGTTTATTGTAAACGTAAACACGTTAGTCGTACTATTAAACGTAACTGTGGTATCGATAGCCGCTTCAACTTCATCAACTTCTGTGATGATCGTATTCAAGAAAGTAATCGAATCTGTAGTTGTACATTGCCCATCAGACACAGTGAATACAAATACTCCTCCTTGCTCTCCAACTCTGAATCCAGGATTATCAGGGCTAAATATTCCATCAGTAAGCACGTCCCCCCCCACTCTTTCAAATGTGATTGTATTGGTCTCTTCTGTTGTAATTGCTACACGTTGAATCGCCCCTTCACAGATAACAAGGGAGTCAGCACTTGCTATTACCGTTGGATTCTCTAATACATTCACAGTGATGCATGCCGAATCAGTTCTAACACCGTCTGTAGCTGTTACTACAAATTTTGTCGTTACATCTGGACATGCTACAGGATCACTAAAGTTGATCGTATCTGTAAACTTTAAACCATCCATCGGAGTAAATGTGTAAGTAACTCCATCTACTGCATTATCAAATAAATCTGTGCTTTCGCCTTGACATATCGTCACTATACTATTCCCATCTCCGTCTTCATCACCTATTGGATCTATCAAAGGAATATCAAAAAGAGCTGAGTCAAGAACTAAAGTCTTATCTAACATGAAATCACAACCATTCTGGGTTGTCACTCGCAACTGAACATCTACAACATCATCACAAGCAAAAGATAATTCTACATTCTGACCAAACAGGGTTTCTCTTGAGCTAGCAGTCGAAACATCCCAGCGTATCTCTCGTATAGGAGAATTAGAATCCATCGCATCTGTGCTCAACACAACCTGAACGACCTCATTAACACAATCGCCAATGTTACAATCTATGCTACCTGCTATCTCCGATACAAAAACTCCAACATCTCTGGTTACAGTAACTTCGCATCCGTCATCAGGATCTGTTGAGGTCAGACTGATCCTATAGAAACCAGGTTCAGGATAAGTAAATGACGGTTCATCTTCTGTAGACATAAACGCTGGATCGCTTGATGGATAATTGAAGTTCCATACAAACCCAAAGTTATCCGGAGAAGTATTAATCGTGTTTATTGTTAATCCATCACATACGAGTTCATCTTCCACATCAAAACTGATGTTAGCAATATCCTCACATGCTCTCACATTATATTCAAAATCACGTCTGACCTTTGATAGGAGTTCACCATCTCGCCATTCTTCCACCAACACTCCCACAAGGAACTGCCCAACAGTATTTGGTGTACCTGTAATAACCCCAGTTCCAGGATCTATTCTTAGCGGATCACCTCCTAAGAGATTACCTAAGCTAAACCCTTGGCTATATACAACTGTATCATAAGGAGCTCCCATCGGTGGTTGCGGCTTAGGATTGTCGCGTGATGCTCCACTATGTGGTGTAAATAAGCTATAAACTAATGAGTCTGCATCTTTATCTTTTGCTGAATGATCAAAATTGATAGGTTCATTCGCACATACTATAACATCAGGAAAATCTTGGAAAGATGGGCTACTATTACACTCGTTAAGTGTGGTCTCTGTAAGACATACGAACTTAGTCGTACCAGTCTCAAGAGGATCGATTATGTTATTGAGAGTAACATTCCTACAACATCTCTGGTAAGCTAAGAAATAACCATTTTCTCTAAACGGCAAAAATACAATGCCGCTATAGGTTGCTTCTTCTACACATACCGGCCCACCCAAAAAACTACAATCAGGTAGTGCGGACGTAATTGTATCGGCTCCCTCAAACGGCAAAAATACTTGTCCAAAGGTTCCTAATACAGGTTGCAAATTACCAAAGGCATCAAATATTCCTACTGAAGCGGGATCATCAAATGGTGCATCATCTGCACCGTTAATACAATCTCGACGTACTGTTAGTCTTACTTCGTAAAAGTCATTACCGAGGCAACTGAAACTCATATCTGAGCCCACAATGTGAGTCGCACTCACTTGAGTAGGGCTAAAGATAAAAAGCCCTGCAAGTGCTAACAGCACCATCTGAACTCTTCCTATATATGTTGATTTACTCATTCTTTCTATCTGGTTCATTATGAATGAATATTATTCGTTAAAGAGTTGTGTTTTGATCTCCACTATCTCCACTCGGCGCTCTTTAGAGGCCTCAGGACTATAGATAGAATTTCTTCTGTCTCTGAATACATCACTAATTCCCTCAGGTGCAAGATTTTCACCATATGACAACTGAGTAATCTTCAGTTGACCATTGTCGATGAACGTTGTAAGTGCACCACCTGCAAAGGTTCTAATATCATTCTCTACAGATATTACCCTTCTCTGACTCAAGGCTAAGTTATATCTCGTATCAGCACGCGGGCTGGCAAAACCTCTAATGCTTAATTCAAATGTCCTTCCCTTATCCAACTGCTTCAGCATAGCCTGTAAAAACTGCTGATAGTTATTATATCCATTTTTAACATCATTCTCGAAGAAGTCTTCAAGGCGAGACTCTCCTAATCCTTTGTCCGTTTCTGACATGCCTTTGGTATACTCATCCTTAAACTGCTGCTTTCGGAAGATGTACTCGTCAAAAGTTTCTGTATAGTCTTTGTCAGTAGTTAGACTAACTGATCTCTTATTAGGTTCATCGTTATCAAAATATAGAGCAAGAGGCAAGTAAATATTGAGATCTCGTCTTTCGAGGTAGAGCTTTCTGGTAATCACTCCGGTACCATCTTCATCGATAGCCTTGAACATTGTACTTGCTTCGCCATATCGGTCTCTGAAGCCGATAATTTGATATTCATGTCCAGGTATTACATTAAACGTGAAGTCGTTGCCTTCTTCATTAGTGATTAACTTTTCCTGAATCGAACCATCGGTTAAGTCAATCAACTTCACTGTCGTTCCTGGTAGCGCCAATTTGCTTATATCGTCATAAGTATATACAAGCAAGTCAAGTGAGTTCCTTTTCAAGAACACCTTTCTTACAATGTCTTCAGACGAATAGATTCTATTCGTCTGAAGACGCATCGTATCAGGAGTATAACCATCCTTAGAACTTATCACTAAGTATTCCTTCCCTCGCTCTAATGAAAAAGAATGGTCAGCGCCAGCAGAGTTGGTTCGTGTATCCATTATCTGACCGTTATCAGCACACACAAGATCCACTTTCACATCTGTCAAAGTATCTAGTGTATTGGCATCAAATGTCAGGGCATTCAGATTGATTTCTACATTTTCTATGTCCGACTCGAATATGTCATAGCAACAAGATTCGTTTAGTTCATCTACATATTTAGTCCCTGTGCGATTAGAAGAAAACAGCGCCGATTCACCATCATCGTCAAGATTGTAATAGACATCATTGTAACTACTGTTAATTGGTAGCCCAAGATTTTCTACTTCACCAAAGGTTCCATTGTCCTTAGGAGCACGATATATGTCAAATCCGCCTAATGATGTATATCCTTCTGAACTAAAGTATAAGACTTGAGAATTAGCGTGGTAAAAAGGTGTTATGTCATCCTCAGCTGTGTTAAGAATAGACAAATTTATTGGGTCAGAATACTTATCTAAGCCATCCAGTGTTACGTACCACAGATCCATTTTCCCTTCTCCCCCTGCTCTATCCGAACTAAAATAAAGGACTTCTTTACCTAAACTCTGGTCAAATGCAACAGTAGGTTGAGTAGATGTATGCGTATCTCCATTGATATGATCTGGAAGTTTAGTCTCTTCTCCATATGATCCATCGCCAAGAATCGCTCGACTATACAAATCACAGCGGATATCAGTAGCATTGATGTAGTTACATATGGTATAATAGATACGTGACTTATTAGTGTTGTAGGTGGTGTGGGCTGTGTTCAGATTAGGTCTATTCAATTCAACATATGAATCTACCATACCATCAGCTGTAGACTTAACGATTTTAGAAATCGCCTTTGTCGGAATGTTTTTTTCTTCTTCCGTCTGAAACGCTAAGGAACTATAAGTTAGTCCGTCTTCACTTCTGATCGCTCCAAACTCTGAAAACTCTGTGTTAACGTCATCACCAAATCTTCTTACCGATATATTCTCTTGAATATTGTCAGCCATCTCAAGTGACCACTCAGCAGAGCTTATTTCTTTTTGAGCTTTAGCTGTAAGATATTCATCTTCTCCCTCTTGTTCTGATAGATATAACTTGTAATATGTTATAGCTGATTCATAATCACCAGTGATCTGAGACATCTCTCCCAGATAAAATGGTGCTAATGGATAATTGTTATTCTCATCTAATGCTACTACCCTTGAGTAGTAATCCTTAGATATGTTATATGAATCAAACAATCTAGCTGATTCAGCCACATTGTACGAAACGTCTAAATCTGTCGTGTCAAACTGAATCGCTTCCAAGTAATATGACAGCGCACTATAATAATCTTCCCCTTGAAAAGATTTTTCAGCTGCAGAAATAAACTGCCCTAAATTCTGTCCATACCCAACAATACAAATTGCGCTAAGTATTCCAGCTAATAGGATATTCTTTATTCTCATACTTGTACCTCTTAGAATATCGGACATACTTTCACCTTTTTAAATGGTTTAACATTAGTTATGATGTAAGTGAAATGCAATTCAAATGTGCTAGGGTTGTGTCTATTGTCTCCAGTAAGAACACCACCCAAGTCGCCAAAATCTGATATGTCTATATCATAACTACCGGATATATAGAAGTTTTGGTATTGTAATGCTATGATTGGCCATATCGTGCCAGTGGTACGATATCCTACTCCAAGATGTAATTCAGTCTCTTTGCCTCTCTGTTGATTAACATGAATCTTACCTAAACCACCAACCGTAAACTCTCGATTTGGACCTTGAAACTGTCCTAAGGCATTCAGCTGTAAGTCGAATTTCTGCGCAAGTTGAAATGTTCCAACTCCAGTCAAAGCAAATCTCCTTGACAAGTTGATATCTTCTAAGTCATCTCTAAAAGATACATTAGGTTCAGCAAAATGATAAACCCCAACTCCTAAATCGAGCTTTGTCCTTTTAGATTTTTGCCATCGATAATTAACACCTAATCCAGTTTCTAAGAAAGATGTACTTCGTGCATCCAATAATTCATTAGGATCTAAACTTGGATCGAAGGTTGCTCCATTCCATTGGGCGTCCCATGTAAGAGAATTAATATCTACAGCTCTGTTAGCGAAACCCAAGAGTAGGCCACCAGTAAGGAGGTTATTCTCATTAAGAATATGAGTATATGAACCAGTAAGGTTAATATTAAAGAGGTTAAGATCCCCTACTCGTTCTTGGCTATCATGATTGACTAATATCCCACCTGAAAAGAAATATGGTCTATCTTTTTTGGGATAGAATTTCTGATCATAGGATCCAGTAAATGTAGTCCATGGAACAATTGATCTCCATTGATTGCGGTGGCTAAGATTTATTCTCTTATCGCCATTAAATATCCCTGTTTTTGCCGGATTAATATTGAGAGGCGAATTATAAAACTGAGAATAATGGATATCCTGAGCCATAATTGCATCAACAAAAGCAGAGAAAAGAAAAAGTATAATGAGCCTTTTCATTCCAGGTTATCAGTTTTTGTTCATGTTTGTTGTAAACAAGTAAAGAGTTTAATCGAAGTCGTTAGATTCACCTACCCTGATTAACACTTCTACAATGTAAATTTACCCCGAAATAATCGGTCTGTGTAATGTAATTTACAGATAAGACATTTTATATATATCAAAAATAACAATATATAATGTTATTGAATCAGAGTTTACCCTAAAATCTTATCATGTAAACCCTAAATTCTCGAATTTTAACACTATATGACCCATTCAGAAGGGTTTACGTTGCTCAATTGACACCACTAACACATAATAAATGTCAACTATATGACTAATTTATATTAGGACATCAGCCATGATCACTGTTCGAAAGTGACATAATATTCTTTAAAATCATCTCAAATTTTAGAAATAACGCAATGACAATAATGTCACATAAAGCATTAAATTTTTTCCTCTAAAACCCAAATCAAGAAAGAATCCAGTTCGCTACAATAAATTGTATAATCGAAGTAAGCAATCGCATTATCCTAAGACATATATGTTAAATCAAATTATAAATGTTTAGAAATTAACATTAAAGCATAATTTAGGTCAATGACTCTAAATGAAATTGGTAATGGAGCTTTTCTATCTGAAGTTAACTTCTTAGATAATGGAGGAGGCGCAGATTCAAATGGAGAATACATCGAGATTTTTATACCGACTGGGACTGACTTATCTACTGTAAATGTCAATTATACAGGTGGTAATGGAAGAAATACTGTGGATGTAGATTTTGGAATAGCTGATTTTACTCCTGGAACTATGACTGCTACAGGTCAATACTTCTTTATTTTTGTTGATCCTCTAGATGTTGATCTAAATAACTCTGGCACTATTACTCTTAATATTGGTGGCGTAGATTGCCAGGTTTTAGATATTTCAACTGTTAATAATCTCGACAATAATAACTTATCTATTCATTTTGACCCTGCGACTGAAACTTGGGAAGCCGATGTAGAAGGCCCTGGTGAACCTGGGCCAAATCAACCACCTTGTTTCGTAAGAGGAACTTTAATTTCTACTAGATCGGGTTATATCAAGGTTGAAGGTCTTGAAATTGGAATGGAGTTATTGCTTTTGAATGGGAGTGTCTCATCAATTAAATGGATAGGTAAAAGAGACATAGACCTGAGCAGAAATCCATACCCTGCAGATAGGAGTATTCCGATAAAAATACAGGCCGACACATTTGGACGAGGGCTTCCTTCGACTGATTTATACCTATCTCCAGATCACGGAATCTACTATAGAGGCCTACTTATAAATGCTGGTGCTCTAGTAAACGATGTTACAATACGTCCCGACACGTCGATTCCTCAAATTTCATATTATCACATAGAGTTAGATCGTCATGAGGTCATTTTTGCCAATGATATGCCAGCAGAAAGTTACCTCCCTCAAAATGCCTACAGGTCAAGTTATGACAATTCGGACGATTATTACCAACGTTATGGAGAGACTGATAAATTATTTCTTTGGCCCCTCGATTTACCCAGAATCAGTGCAAGAAATAAAGTTCCTGAGTATATCTCAGAAGAGCTGCGGCCTATATGGGATAAAATGAGTCGCGCCATATGATCAAAACAAAAATCTTCATATAAGATCTACGATCTACTGCTCAAAACTGCCGGTATGGGACATCAAGAAACTTGTTAGCTTCTTCCTCTGCAAACTTAGAATTTTCACTATTCCAATGAAGTTTTATATTTGGAAAGTATCCTGCAATAACTCCTAATAGGATTGTTTCTGTCAGTCGTGCTGCATAAGAAAACGGCGCCGTACACTCTGCATTATCCATGCAAGCCTCCACAAACTCGTGGTAATGAGTAACACTCTCTTTACCATAATCTCTCTCAGTCGGTGGTGACTCGAGTATGTCCTCATCAACCACGCTCAGATCAAGCTCCTGATACTGACCATCAATAATAAGTCTTGGGAGTTCCATAAAGTGTGGTAATAACAATTTCCCCTTTTCGCCTATAAACATTGCTCCTTGTTCTGGTAGGGATTCATCTTCAAGAGGAAGTCCTAAATCCATATTTTGCTTTGGCGCTCCAGTTCCATCATACCAGATCCATTTGAAGTTATCAGTTGTATATTCTGTACCAGGAAACTCGTAGGTGACTACATTATGCTCAGGAAAACCAAATCCATTCGGAGGTCTACATTCATTTTTGATAGTGTAAGGCACATCAAGATTGAGGGCATTATATGGAGTATCAAATATATGTACTCCCATGTCACCCAGTGTACCACATCCATAGTCTACCACCTTACGCCAGTTCATGGTGTGATACATGCCTTCTTTATAATCGCGATTCTTAGCTGTACCTAACCACAAATTCCAGTCGAGATATTCAGGAATTGGGTCAGAGGTGGTAGGCGCAGGTCCATCGTATCCCCAGTTCTTTGGAGACCAAGCATACACTTTACTCACCTTCCCTATGATACCCGCTTGAATCAATTGTGTTGCCAGCTTGTAGTCGTAGAAGGAATGGACCTGAATTCCCATCTGAGTGACCAGGTTCTTCTCTTTGGCAAGCTTGCTCATTGCTCTCGCTTCAGATACATGATGGGTTAAAGGCTTCTGGCAATAGACCGACTTGTTCATCTCCATCGCCATCATAGATGCTGGCGCATGAGTATGATCTGGGGTAGAAACAACAACAGCGTCTATTATATCTGCCATCTCGGCGAACATGGTCCTATAGTCTTTATAGATCTTAGCATCAGGAAACATCTCATGAGCAGCCGAAAGCGCTCTCGAATCGACATCACATAGGGCCGTAACTATAACCTTAGCATGAGTGGCCATCGCTTTTAGATCTTCCATACCCATACCACCGACACCGATATGTGCTGTCCTAAGATTACTGAGCTTATTAATGACAGCCGCTTCCTTACATGAACCGATCAGCACTCCACCAGACACAGAAAGTGATGTTGCTAATAGACTTGATTTCTTTATAAATTCTCTGCGTGTACCCATATATATCTTTTAGAGTTTTTTGATCTTTATATTCTTAAACCACAGAGGGCTGTCATGATCCTGAAATCCTATATATCCAGATTTGTACTTCCCATAATCTGCAAAATCCTTCCACTTCCCATTGTTCTTTCTTTTTTCCCAATCCTCAGACCAGGGTACGAAGGATACCGTCTTAATATCGTTAAGATAATATTCGACTAGGTCTGTCGTAAACTTAATTCTGGACGAGTTCCATTCTCCTCCTTTCTTAGTCACTTTAGTATTGGCATCGGCAGCATACATCGCATAGTCAGAACCTGCCTTCTGGGTGTCTTCTAAAGTTGCACTGTTCAACTTTTCCCATCCTTCATCGTCTAACAGCTGATATTCAGGACTTATCATCCATGGCGCATCATAGCCTTCTTTAAGATGATAGAAGACCCCACTATTACCCCCTTCTGGCACCTTCCAATCAAATGTCAAATCAAACTCCTCGTACTCTTGCTCAGCATAAATAATGTCTTTTCCACCTTTGAATTCCTCCTCTAGTTTAAGTTCTGCGTCAAAAGTAAGGACGCCGTCATTTACAACCCATTGAGGAGGCATTGCGTCTCCATTATAGGCACGCCATCCATCTGTACCTAAACCATCAAATATAAATTGCCAAGTATTATTCATGTCAGCAGCAAATTCTTGTGCCTCTGCTGCCCCTAGTTCCCTTACTTTTAGATTCCTCCATCGCACCTTAATCCCTCCCCCATCGTGGATTTGTAATGCGATAGCACCTTTCCCTTTACCTATTTTCGTGTCTTTGATTGAAACCATTTCTTGCCCATTGAGCCATGTAGTAACCTTATCATTAGCCACTTTTATTCTCATGAGGTTCCAGTCTCCCATTTTGAGTTTGGCATCTTTTTCAGGCTCCGGTTGTATTAACCAGCCACGACCATAGGATTCATAAATACCTCCAGTATGGTGTTCTGGAGGAGCCACCTCTACTTGCCACCCACTAATCTTAACGCCTTCTAGTGTTGATCTGAAGAACACTCCAGAATTGCCATTCGCCTCCTGTTTGAACTCCAAGGTTAACTCATAGTTGTCGTAGAATTTTTCGGTTGATAGATATCCGTACTCTTTTTTGGGTCCGCTCTCACATATGATTTCTCCATTATCTACATACCATTTCTCTTGGCCATGGTTAACCCAGCCGTCTAAGTTGTCTCCATTAAATATGGATACCCAGCCATCTTGATTCTGAGCTGTAGAAGCAGTATCAGAAGACTTGGGAGCACATGCCAAAGTGAGGGTCATTGTGCAGGCAAGGATTAGACTCAATTTAAATCGGTGAAATAAAACTCTCAATAGTCAGTAATTTATATCATTATTTAGATTTTAGAAAAATACATGATTTCTGTGAATCCCTATATCGCAATTCAATGAGGACTTCGATTAATGAATAAATTTAGCTCGCATTAGACAGCTTGACAATATTCCGTATAATGAAAGGCTATGGATAAAAAAAGGAAGATTTGTATACTGACAGGAGCAGGGGTCAGTGCTGAGAGTGGTATCAAAACCTTTAGAGATGCAGATGGCTTATGGGAAGGTCATGATGTCATGGAGGTTGCTAGTCCTGAGGGATTTAGAAGAAATCCCGAGTTGGTTCTGGACTTTTACAATCAACGAAGAAAGCAATTAAAAGAAGTTGAACCCAATAAGGCTCATATTGACCTTGTAGAGATGGAACATTTTTTTGACGTCGTTATAATCACACAAAATGTTGATGATCTGCATGAGCGTGCAGGATCAAGTCATATCATACATCTACACGGCGAGCTAAACAAGGTCGTCAGCACGGGTAACCCAAAAGATATACGGATATGTGATCATGACATTTCTCTATCTGATAAGTGTGAACAGGGTTATCAGCTAAGGCCATTCATCGTATGGTTTGGGGAGGCGGTGCCCATGCTTGAGCAGGCGATACGTGAAATAGCAGACTGTGATGGTATCATTATAATCGGTACTTCCATGCAAGTATATCCTGCCGCCAGCCTCACGGCCTACGCCCCTTTCGATATACCTATCAGTTATGTGGATCCACGACCCAACGTGAATCATGAACTGAGCCTATCCAAACGATTACAGATCTATGAAGGGCTAGCTACTGTAGAAACAAAAAATGCGATACAAGGCCTAAAGCACTTATATCGCATTTGATTTTACTGATATTTATTGAGGATCAACTACCGCAAGATAGGCATCCTTCTTCCATCGTACATATTTCACCTTCGGCCATCACTTCTTCTTCTTGATTCACATACTTCTGCTGATGCTTTGCACTCAAGGTGAATTTAATCGGATCTACAGCCGCCTTAGATCTTAAATAGTACATGCCCGTTTTGAGTCCACTCTGCCAAGCGTAGAAATGCATCGAAGTAAGTTTGCCGAAATTCGGACTCTCGACGAATAAATTTAAACTCTGCGATTGACACACAAATGCCCCTCGATCAGCGGCCAGATCTATAATTGCCTTCTGACTAAGCTCCCAAACAGTTTTGTAGAGTTCTTTGAGTCGATCCGGCACGTCCGGAAAATCTTTGATAGATCCGTTGCTCGCCATAAGTCTCTCTCTCATATCATCATTCCATAATCCCTCTGAGATTAAGTCCTTGAGTAGATGCTTATTCACTATGATGTATTCTCCAGAGAGTGTTCGTCGTGTATAGATATTAGAAGTATATGGTTCTATACATTCGTTGTTGCCGAGAATCTGAGAAGTAGATGCTGTTGGCATCGGAGCCAATAACAGACTATTTCTCATTCCACCTTTTTTGATATCGGCCTTGAGTGCATCCCAATCATAACGATCTGATGGCGTCACTCCCCACATGTCAAACTGTAATATGCCTTTACTTGCTGGGCTTCCTTCAAACGTCTGATAGGAACCATCACGTTGAGCCAAGATATTAGACTCCATTACTGAGGCGTGATAAATCGTCTCGAATATATCTTGATTCAATTTTCGAGCTCCTTCACTATCGAATGGATGACCCATTTTTATGAAGGCATCTGCTAATCCCTGCACGCCTATACCTATCGGGCGATGTCTGAAATTAGAGTTCTCAGCCTCCGGTATCGGGTAATAATTGATATCGATTATTTTATTAAGGTTACGAGTGATAACTCGAGTTATCTCATGAAGCCTATCAAAATCATAGGTTGCATCTTCTTTGACAAACTTGGCTAAAGATATTGATGCTAGGTTACAGACAGCGACTTCGTCAGGTGCTGTATACTCTACTATCTCCGTGCATAGGTTACTCGAACGGATAGTGCCGAGATTCTTCTGATTTGATTTTTCGTTACAGGCGTCTTTATATAAGATATATGGGTTACCTGTTTCAATCTGTGACTCGAGAACAGCAAACCATAAATCTTGAGCCTTAATCGTACGTCTTGCTCTACCCTCTTGCTCATATTGATGATACAACTCTTCAAATTTTGCTCCGTAGCAATCATATAAGCCAGGGGCTTCATTAGGACAGAACAGTGACCATTCGCCATCTTCTTTCACCCTCTTCATGAATAAGTCTGGAATCCAGAGTGCATAGAATAAATCTCGCGCTCTCATCTCCTCTTTTCCATGATTCTTCTTGAGATCGAGGAAGTCAAACACATCTGCGTGCCACGGCTCCAAGTATATGGCAAATGCGCCTTTACGTTTTCCTCCTCCTTGGTCAACATACCGTGCTGTATCATTAAATACCTTGAGCATTGGGATGATACCGTTGGATGTTCCTCCCGTGCCTTTTATATAAGATCCTTGTGCTCTAACATTATGAATGCTTAATCCTATTCCGCCGGCAGATTGAGAAATTTTAGCACATCTCGACAGCGTCTCAAATATTCCAGGGATACTGTCTTCAGTAGCTGATAATAAGAAACATGAACTCAACTGAGGCTTAGGTGTACCCGCATTAAACAAGGTAGGTGTAGCGTGTATAAACCATTTTTCTGACATGAGGTTATAGGTCTCAAGTGCCGCCTCGATATCTTCTCCGTGTATGCCAACTGCCGCTCTCATCAGCATATGTTGAGGTCTCTCTACAACCTTGCCATTCATTCTGAGAAGATATGATCTCTCCAATGTCTTAAATCCGAAGTAGTCAAAACTGTAATCTCTATCGTAGATAATAGCCGAGTCCAGCACATCACTATTCTCTTTGATGATCCTCATTGTTTCATCACCAATCAACCCAGCTTGAGCTCCTGTCTTAGGATCTATATACCCATGTAGTGCAGTCATGGTATTGAGAAAAGACTTATCTGTATTCTTATGTAAGTTAGACACCGCAATGCGAGCTGCTAGTTGGGCATAATCTGGATGATACGCAGCCATTGATGCCGCTGTCTCAGCTGCAAGATTATCAAGCTCAGTAGTTGATACACCGTCATAAAGACCTTGTATTACCTTCTTAGCAATCTCGATAGGATCTACATGAATTGAGTCCAAGCCATAACACAATTTCTTGATTCTTGCTGTGATCTTATCAAACGAAACGTTTTCTTTTTTACCACTTCTTTTTAGTACTTCCATTATTATTTGAGAGTTTATGTATGATGGAATATGGTGGATTAGGTTAGGTCGGCTTGTTATTGAATCTCACCAGATTCCAGATATTGTTTTTAATGATTAATTAATATTAAAAGTCTTCATCTAATGAGAACACTTGCTTGTCTTTGTCAGCCATTACTCCTGACTTCTGATAGTCCCCGACTCTCTTCTCAAAGAAGTTAGTCTTACCCTGGAGTGATATTAGATCCATCCAAGGGAAAGGGTTTTCTGCGTTAAATACTTTGTCATTACCCAATGATAACAATAGACGGTCTGCAACAAACTCGATGTATTGACACATCAATTCCGAATTCATTCCAATCAGATTTACTGGAAGTGCATCACTGACAAACTCTTTTTCGATGTTAACTGCACTAACTATAAGATCCTCAACTGTCTGCTTAGGTAACTTGTGTTGTATGTGTTGATTATATAGCAAGCATGCAAAATCACAGTGCATTCCCTCATCTCGAGAGATCAATTCATTACTGAAGGACAATCCTGGCATTAATCCGCGCTTCTTCAACCAAAAGATTGAACAAAACGATCCAGAGAAGAATATTCCCTCTACAGCTGCAAAGGCAATCAATCGCTCGGCGAAAGATCCATTTTCGATCCACTTGAAAGCCCAGTCGGCTTTTTTCTTTACACAATCCAAATTTTCGATAGCATTAAGGAGGTAGTCTTTCTCCTTCGTATCTTTTATATAAGTGTCAATTAACAGAGAGTAAGTCTCCGAGTGAATGTTCTCCATCATTATCTGAAATCCATAAAAGAACTTAGCTTCGGTGTATTGCACTTCACTGACCATGTTCTCAGCAAGATTTTCGTTGACTATACCATCACTTGCTGCAAAGAAGGCAAGCACATGTTTAACAAAGAATCTCTCATCATCATTTAATTTATTCGCCCAATCTGACAGGTCTTGGTGAAGATCAATTTCTTCTGCTGTCCAAAAGCTGGCTTCAGACTTCTTGTAGAAAGCCCATATATCGTCATGCTCAATTGGGAATAGCACGAATCGATTCGGATTTTCTTCTAATATTGGTTCAACTCTTTTAGACATATTTGTTTTTCTTTTATAGGTTTCAACATTAGAGTCTCGTTTCTGGACTTGCTAATCACTCAGTACCAAGTCTTCCTTAAAAACCCTAGACATAAATTGTATGATGAGGCGGGATAATAGAGATGGGTTGACAACCCCGCTAACACATTCACAATCGCAAGACAAATAAATGCAAAAAAGTAATAATACGTAGCCGCTACAGCTCCTTAGTTATTAACACTGTGTTAGTAAAATGTATAACATATTATAAATCAGCGATATACGTATTAGTCACCTATCGTCAATTGTGAATAATTCTCATAAAATGTTGATAACGTGGCGATAAGGCTTTAGGATAAAATATAATATATAACTCCCTCAGATCTTATTTTTCCTAAAAATCATTATTAGTGCCAATCCAAGCAATATAGAAATGAGTATTATAATGTAGAAAGCTCCTGGATGGTCGTTCAACGGCAAATTAGTAAGATTCATCCCATAGAAACTAGCTACTAAAGTCGGTACCATTAATATGATGGTGATCATGGTAAGTCTGTGGATTACCATATTGAGATTGTTAGATATAATAGAAGCGTATGCTTCCATAGTCCCACTAAGAATATTAGTGTGAACATTAGCCATTTCTAAAGCCTGGCTATTGTCAATAATGATATCCTCAAATAAATCCTCATAGTCACCCCTACCCCTAATGCCCAAGAAGTCAGTTCGTCGCATCTTTTGCTTGAGAAGATCATTGTCGCTCAACGAGTTCATCAAGTACACCAGACTTTTCTCAATTCTTAGCAGCTCCTGAAGTTCTTTATTGCGGCTCGAGTTGTACAACTCTTTCTCTATGACATTGCGCTTAAGATTGAGCTTCTTTAGCCCATCGAGGAACTGAAATACCGTCTGCTCAAAAAGTTTCAACACAAATAGTTCTCGATCTCGAGGGTTGAAGTTTTTAACACGTCCCTTTATAAATTTGGTAAGGATAGGATTCTCAACAGAGGAGATAGTGATAATTCTTTCTTCAGATAGTATCACTCCAATGGGCGCGGTAATATATAATGCATCACTAGCCTTCTCATCTTCATTGAGCACCGGAGTATTAATTACGATAAGCTTGATACCTTCTTCACGATCATAGCGCGATCGTTCGTCAATATCAAGGGAGTCAATTAAGAAATCCAATGGTATGTGCTCTTGATTGGCTAACAGTTCTAATTCAGAATTGTCCAATGGTGCATATACGTGAGTCCAGTCAGCGTCGTGCGAGCTAACATGCTGGAGTTCAGTACCGACTTTTCTGAAATACTGTATCATTTCTATCTACCTTTCTCAAGAGTCTAACAGTCACCAGAAATCAACTTTGCCTTCTGGTGGGTCAAAAATAACACACCTTCTATCAATATGTCTAATAAGCAATTATGCTGCCATCTGTCTAATAGCTGAGCATTTTAATCTAATGAGACGTCAATAATTGTAATTTTGCGGCTCTTTTGACTTTTTTAGGAGAGTAATTACATGGAAAGAAATCAAATAATAGGCTTCATCTTGATCTTCCTTATCATCATGGCGTGGAGTGTCTTGAATAAGCCTGCTCCTGATGATATTAGTAATATCGAGGATACCACCATCGAAACCGAAGTGTCTACACCCTCACTGGACACTGGAGTTGCCAACCCTACCGACAACATTCCTTCTGCCAGCACTGGCGAAGGTGTAACAGATTCAGTATTAGACACCCGAGGAATCTTTGGGCGATCAAGTGTAGGACAGGAGTCTATAGAGTCCCTGGAAAATAATAAGATTAAAGTGAGCTTCAGCAGTAAGGGCGCTCAGATTAAGTCAGTAGAAATTAAGGATCGTCTCAAGATCACTAAGTCAGAAGATGGCGAAGAGTTAAAACGAACCGTGCAACTCCTAGAAGATGAAAAGAACAGCACTAACTATCGTTTCAACATAGGCAATTCAATAGTCGATACCAAAA
>CAZAXY010000071.1:0-20081 GCA_964489125.1 uncultured Saprospiraceae bacterium | reverse complement strand
TGGATGCTCCTGGAGATAGGATGAACAAATTCAAGACGATGAGTCGATATAATACAGAGCAGTGTCGTCTAGCCACACAACAGTACATTGAGATCGCAGAGAAGTATGGCATCAGTCCAGCGCAGATGAGCTTAGCTTGGATCAATCAGCAGGAATTTGTAACCGCTAACATCATCGGCGCAACCAGTATGGAGCAGTTGAAAGAAAATATTGGATCAATTGATATCAAGCTCTCTAAAGAATGTATTAAGGAGATCAATGATATACAAGAATTAATTCCAAATCCTGCGCCTTAGTAGTTCGATAAGAAAGTTAAAAATATCTACAATTGTATTTGAATAATTCAATTAGAAACAGATACCTTTGCGCTCCCGTTGAATAAACGGACAAAGCCGTATCACTGGACCGGTTAGCTCAGTTGGTAGAGCAACGCCCTTTTAAGGCGTGGGTCCTGGGTTCGAGCCCCAGACCGGTCACGAAGGAAGTTCATTAGTTTGGGCTTCCTTTTTTTGTATGTCAACACCGCAATCAGTCAAACAAGGTGAGTGCTCCTATTTTATTTAGAATTGTAGGGATCGCTCTTGAGCCAGACCTGGCCGACTGATACTCATCCTACAGGCGTGACAATCACATAAGAAGTTCATTGGTCTGAATTTCTTTTTTTTTTTCGACCTGATCTGTTTATAAGATAAGACCAGGGCGTCCATCACCTAATCTCCTGGAAAACTATCGCCATGCACAATAGAATGATTTGGAATTATATATGTTGCAATTAGATATCTAAAGAATAATATTGTTTTTACTATGTCAGAATTAAGCGTTAGGCAAATATAATTCTATAGAGCTATCTTTGCGGCTGAATTATTATCCCATGAAATCGATATTTAAACTCTCTGGTTCAGGCGTTGCGGTTGATTATAAGAATGAAATCCTGTCTGGTCTAACTGTAGCCTTAGCTTTGGTTCCAGAGGCTATAGCATTTGCACTTATTGCAGGCCTCTCACCGCTCACAGGTCTTTATGCAGCATTTAGCATTGGTCTAATCACTTCGATACTTGGTGGAAGGCCAGGTATGATTTCTGGAGCCACAGGTGCTGTGGCAGTTGTAATTGTAGCATTAGCCAAGAGTCATGGAGTAGAATACATCTTTGCGGCAGTAGTCTTAGCAGGTATCATCCAGTTTTTAGCGGGCGTATTCAAACTAGGGAAGTTCATCCGGCTCGTGCCACATCCCGTCATGTTTGGCTTTGTCAATGGTCTCGCCATTGTCATCTTCCTAGCGCAACTGGATCAATTTAAAATAGTCGGCGCTGCAGGCTTGACATGGATGACCGGCGCAACACTGTATGTCATGCTTGGATTAGTTGCACTCACTATGTTGATCATATGGGGATTGCCAAAAATCACCAAAGCAGTACCTGCATCGCTCACTGCGATACTTGTGATTTCGGCTATAGTGATTGGCTTTAGCGTAAACACTAAAACCGTTGGCGATATCGCTTCAATCAATGGTGGCTTTCCGCCATTTCATATTCCCGAAATACCTTTTACCTGGGAGGCCCTCATGGTTATACTACCTTATTCGGTGATTATAGCCAGTGTCGGACTTATAGAAAGCTTACTGACCCTTAATCTGATTGATGAGATTACAGAAACCCGAGGTGACGGCAACAGAGAGTGTATAGCTCAAGGCGTGGCAAACTTTGTCACTGGATTGTTCTCTGGGATGGGTGGATGTGCGATGATCGGACAATCATTAATCAATATATCTGCAGGGGCACGTGAGAGATTATCCGGTATTGTAGCCTCTATCATGTTGTTGATCTTTATCATGTTTGGAGCTCCAATAATAGAGCAATTGCCTATGGCTGCATTGACAGGATTAATGATCATGGTGGCTATTGGCACCTTTGAATGGTCCAGCCTCAAGGCTTTCGGAAAGATGCCTACTCATGACGTCATAGTCATGGTGCTCGTATCTTTGATTACAGTCTTCCTACACAATCTCGCTCTTGCAGTTCTGATAGGTGTGGTCATCTCCGCTCTTTCTTTCTCATGGGAGAACGCCAAGCGTATTAGAGCACGCAAGCACATTGATGCAGATGGAGTAAAACATTATGAAATATATGGGCCGCTATTTTTTGGGTCCGTAACAGCATTCAATGATAAGTTTGATGTTCACAATGATCCTAATGAAGTCGTCATAGACTTCTATGAAAGTCGAGTAGCAGATATGTCCGGCATAGAAGCACTCAATAAAATCACACAACGCTACAAAGCAGAAGGAAAAACCGTACAGCTGGCTCATCTCAGTGCCCGATGTCGCAAACTTCTCAGCAAAGCGGACACGATTGTCGAAGTAAACATGGTAAAAGGAGGTAAAGAAAAAGATTCTCGAGTAGTATTTGAATTAGCATAAGTAGCGCTCTACTTGTAGTCAACTTCTTAATTGAGCCTTCTAAGGAATGAATCTGGCGGACTACCAGTAGGACACCAAATCAGAATTTTGTAAGGAATTCTTCCGTATATCTGCATAGTTTGATCATTATCCCATTTTATATAGGAATCCATATATATATTAACCTATAGAGAAAGTGGCTAAAAATCTATGTATCATTGTATTGAAGGGGATAGTTGGAAAGTCTCTATTTGGATGATAGATATATACCAACTAACATTTCACTTAGCAAGATCAACCAAAAATGAAAGAAACCTACCCTCTCCGCCACAAATGGTCACTCCTTATCACATTGATAATCTTGTCAAGCTGTCTACTACATGGTCAACAATCATGGTCTGATATAAAGAATGAACTGCGTAAACTAGAAGGGCCCCAATATATATCAGTTGCGAGTAAATACGCTGAAGACCTTGCACTACAGAATAAGTTTGATGAATCCTATGACCTGCTTAAAAAAGCTACTAAAAAAGCTCGGTCCATAGATAACTCTATTCATGTTGTCGTATTGTCGCATCGTGCAGAACTATTAGCTGATTATTTCCCTCGCAATGACAAGTATGATAAAGACTTGGTCGAAAGTCTCCATGAGATATCCAGATTAAACCCTCCAGAGGTAATAATTGATAAGGTGGATCGGATTCTTAAATCTACAGTAGACGAAATATCTGGCAAATACAAAGATGACCTTGTAGGGATAGGTAATAAAATAGATCAATATAAATTACAACGGGAGGCCAATGATATATCAAGCTTGAATCAAGATCGAAGGGACGACATCCTAAAGCTGAATAAAGAAGAAGCCTTTGAAGAAATTGAAAAACTTAAGTTCGAAAGACAAAGACTCGAAGGTTTGCAATTAAAGCTGTCAGAGACCGTGCGCAATAACGAACGACAACTGAGCAAACGGACTCGAATGATCAATGAGATGACAGCTAGTCAAGCCAAAAAAGAGGCTATGCTTGAATTCAATAAGCGAATCATTGACTCCATGAGGTTTATTGCCGAACTGGACTCTATGAATCTTCTAAGCCAAGAGAATCTCATTGATAGGCAAGAGGCAGAACTCAACCTGACCAGTTCTACCATACAGTTGCAAGAGGCAGAACTGAAACTGAAATCGTCTCAACAACGAACATATACTATATTAGGATTAGCAGGACTCTTAATAGGTGGTATTGCCAGCTGGCTTATGATCATGGTAAGGAAATCAAACAAAAAGTTAGAAAAAAAGAATAAAGAGATAGAGGAAGAAAAAGAAAGATCCGAGGAGCTGTTGCTTAATATCTTACCAAAGGACATTGCTTCCGAACTCAAAGAAAACGCTAAGGTTCAGACTCGAAAATTTGACGCATGCACTGTATGTTTTACTGACTTTATAAATTTCAGCAGGATATCACAACTGCTTTCGCCAGAGGACTTGATCGCAGCTCTAGACGAGTGCTTTAAAGCTTTTGATGAAATTATATCAAAGCATAATGTGGAGAAAATTAAGACTATAGGCGACTCTTATATGTGTGCGGCAGGAGTTCCTATAACTAATAAATCCCATGCCACGGATGCTGTCAGAGCCGCAATTGAAATGGTGGCATTCCTTGAACAATGGAACCATAATAGAGAGGCAAAGGGGTTGATAAGATTTGATGCACGGATAGGGATCCACACAGGACCGATCATTGCAGGTGTCGTCGGCATTAAGAAGTTCGCTTATGACATTTGGGGAGACACTGTTAATGTAGCTGCCCGTATGGAAAGCAAGTCCGAAGCACAACGGATTAATATCAGTCAGTCCACCTATGAACTGATCAAAGAAGAGTTCTCCTGTCACTCACGAGGGAGTTTAGATGTTAAAAACATGAAGGATCTAGAGATGTATTACGTGGACACCTTGATCCAAGATCTTACACTTAATTGAAAAATATTGAAGTCGTTTAGCCCCGAACTATGCCTAATTATTTCAAATATTCTTATCAATTTTTAAAGTCATTGCTTGTTTTTGGCATTATTTATGACACCTTTCTTAGGATTGGACTATACTCGGAAGTATAGATATGAACTATAAAGAGACCATAAGAAAACTGTATCAGATACTCGAGAAAGAACTTTCTCCAGATCTTACCTATCATGGCATTCACCACACAAGGGATGTTCATAAGGTGTGTCAATTCTATATCAAGCACTACCAAATTGAGAAGATACCAGCACAACTACTGGAAGTTGCAGCAGTAGGACACGACATTGGTTTTACTAATAACTACAAAAACCATGAGGAGGAGAGTGTAGTAATCACTTCAGAAGTAATGAGAAAAGACGGGTTTAAAGAACAACACATCCAACAAGTATCTGAGATGATCTTGGCCACTAAGGTGCCTCAAAATCCTAATAGCTTTTTATCATCTCTACTATGTGATGCCGATCTTGATTATCTAGGACGTGAGGACTTCAGCGAAATCGGAGCAACATTGAAACAAGAATGGAAGAACTATGACATCTTCCTCAATCTCGATGAAAATTTCGATATCATACAAATTGGATTTCTCAAAGGCCATTGCTACCATAATGATTATGCCAAGGAACATCGTGCGCCAATCAAACTAAAGCATCTTGAACTTCTTGAGAGAGAACAGAATAATGAAACTTCCGAGTGATAATGTCTTTAGGAAGGATTTTTCAAAAAATTCCATACTTTTTTCAAGACTGCCTTAATGGCTACTTCTTCTGAGACTCCACCAGAAGACTTGGCGAGTTCAATTGCCTGTGCTATACCTGTCTTGGACTTTGATAAAATTTCGATAAACTCTGGCAGCACGTCTTCGTCTGTAGCTATTAAACTGCTAAATGAGGCTTGATCAATTTTCAATACAAGACTATCCTCGTTAGCTCTGATTGAAGCGGATCGAGGCTCGCCAGTAAGTAGACTCATTTCTCCAAAGAAATCCCCAGCAAGTTTATCGGCAAGGAATGTCTCATGGAGTTTATCAGTATTTAGTAATACTCTGGCACTGCCATGTATGATAACAAACATCGAGTCACCCTTGTCGTCTTGCCGTACAATTAGGTCATCTTTAGCATATCTAAATACTGTTCCATTATCCACGAGCTTTGATATATTATCAGATGTCATTCCTTTCAACCAATCGAGCTCACCTACAAATGATAGGACATCGTTGAACTCATCAAAGGCTGGCTCCCCTTGCAGTTCTGTCAATTGAACATGCTGCACCTCATTGATTGGATATGGAATCTTTATTTTGTTCCGATCCAATTTATACCATAGACGCGTCAAGACGATATCCTGAATTGCAATTATATCTGCATAATCATGTAACCAGTACTTCATACAATACTTAATACCGTTATCTAAATAGTTCTCAACAAATGCTCCCATTCGAGGGTCCAGATCAACCTCTTCGATTTCATTCAGCACTTCTTTCAGAATTCTTTTAACCTTGTTCGGAGGATGTGAGTAATCTAGAGTGATATAAAAATTGTGCACCTGTCTCCTCGTCGGCTTAGAGTAGTTAATGACCTTGTCTTCTGCTACAAAAGTATTAGTAAGCGACACCCGATGATGTTCTCTGGTCAATAGAGTTATTGAACGCCAGTTTTGGCTTACCACCTTGCCTTCATGCCCTCCCAGATTAACCCAGTCGTCAATGCTAAAGGGGGATTCAATCTGCAAGGCAAATCCGGCAAATAGATTACTCAAGGTCCCTTGTAAAGCCAATCCAATGACCGCAGATACAAGAGTAGAGGAGACTAGTAATCCATCAAGTTCTCGATCAAATATGATTTTTACGCCGATTAGTAATGTCACGAAAACAACGATAATGGCGAGTATATTCAGTATAAACCGAGGAAGTTTAAGGATATTCCTCGAGCTTATAATTGCGTAGCATATCCAGAGGATAAACTGTACCAATGCATTTACACCCAAGACAACAATTAGCAATGTTGCCGTTTTGACGATGTTATCGCCGTCTTTAAAGGACAAAAATGGTTCAGGAGTAATAAAAACAGTAGTTATCGCAATCCAAAGGATCGCAATAGTGCTGGCGACCAAGGTCCTTCTATCATATTGTATCCTGAGATACTTCTTAATCAGAAAGAGGGAAACAAGAATCGCTATATAAATGAATGTGCTGTAAAGAAGGAAGTGTTGGTTCATGCCGTATAGTCTACAAGTAGGTTTGCATTAAAGATATTACATTGACATTTTTATGACCTAAAAAAGAATCATCATTTGGAGACGTAGAAAAGCTTGTAAAATTGGCAGTCTGAAAATATAATCTTCATTATATGTATACGAGACATAATATTATTCTACAAGTCTACTATGAAATAATAATTTGAAGCATATTTGTGTGAGTTGAGATAATATACAAGCTGATGTCAGATTATTCTTACGTTTTTAATGCGCATCCCACTTTCATAGATACCATGTACAAAAAATATAAAGCCGATCCAGCTTCTGTCGAAGATGGGTGGAGGTCATTTTTCCAAGGCTTTGAGTTTGGCTCCACTAATGGGCATGCAGCGAAGTCAGATGGTGCAAGTGCAGCTGTAAGTGGCGAAATGTCTAAGGAGTTTGGTGTGATGTCTATAATCCATGGATTTAGAGATAGAGGACACCTTCTATCGACGACTAATCCAATTATGGCACGTCGGGATCATCGACCTCATCTGGACTTGTCAGATTATAAGCTTTCTGAACAGGATCTTGACAAGACTTTCTCGGCTGGCCAGGAGATTGGGCTGAATAATGCTACCCTAGGTGATATTATTGCTAAGCTCCACAAGATTTATACAGGCAACATTGGATTTGAATATAGCCACATAGAAGATCATGCGAAACGCATGTGGCTTAGAAAACAAATCGAAAACCGTCCGCTTGATAGCTCCTTCGGACTGAGCATTGAAAAGAAAAAAAGAATACTTCATAAGCTCAATGGAGCCGTCGGATTTGAGAGTTTCTTAAATAAAAAATATGTCGGACAAAAGAGGTTCTCTTTAGAAGGTGGCGAGTCAATTATCGCAGGACTTGATGCAATTATAACAACGGGCGCTTCTAAAGGTGTCAAAGAGGTAATCATCGGCATGGCGCACAGAGGGCGTCTCAATGTATTGGCCAATATCATGGGTAAGACCTATGAGCATATCTTTAATGAATTTGAGGGTAATGCGGTACCAGAACTCAGTTTTGGCGACGGAGATGTGAAGTATCATCTAGGATTTAGTTCTATTGTCAAGACGGAGAGTGGTAGCGAGGTACATCTAAAACTTGTCCCTAATCCGTCCCATCTTGAAGCAGTGAATACTGTTGTTCAAGGTTTTGCCAGAGCTAAGGCGGACTTATTATATGATAGTGATTATGACTCTATTCTGCCAATACTCATTCATGGTGATGCTGCCGTTGCTGGTCAGGGTATTGTGTACGAGACAGTCCAAATGAGTCAACTGGATGGCTACTATACTGGCGGCACCATACACATGGTCATCAACAACCAAGTTGGGTTTACCACAGACTTTGATGATGCGAGATCTTCGACGTATTGTACTGGAGTAGCAAGCTTGGTACAAGCCCCTGTCTTCCACGTCAACGGTGATGACCCAGATGCATTAGTATTTGCAGTAGAATTAGCCACTGCATATCGCCAAGAGTTTAACAATGACGTATTTATCGATATGGTCTGTTACCGCAGACATGGCCACAATGAAGGTGATGATCCGAAGTTCACACAGCCAGAGATGTATAAGTTCATCAATAGTCATAAGGACCCAAGAGAACTTTACGTCGCCAAACTATTAGCAGCAGGAGATGTGGAGAAGAGTATGGCTGAGGAGATGGAACAGACATTTTGGAACGATCTCCAAGAGCGACTGAATGAAGTAAAACAGAAGCCCCTACCGTATAAGTATCAGGAGCCGGAGCAAGAGTGGAGGAAACTAAAGAAGACTACCAAATCATCAGATTTCTTGACTTCTCCTAAAACCGGTATTAGCAAAGCCAAAATTGACAAAATTATAAATCATCTGATGACGCTCAAAGAGGGCTTCAATCCGTTGAGCAAAATCGCACGGCTCCAGAAAGGAAAACAGAAGTTCATCGATAAGAAGCAGGTTGATTGGGCATTAGCAGAATTAATTGCGTATGGATCGATCTTGCTTGAGCAGACACCGATTAGAATAAGTGGACAGGATGTCAAGCGTGGCACCTTTTCTCATAGGCACGCAGTGTTTTTTGATGCTGAGACTTATGAGCCGTACAATAGACTTGAGGGGCTCGCTGATAAGGAAGGACAGTTTCAGATATACAACTCATTGCTTTCAGAATTTGGCGTGTTGGGATTTGAGTATGGATACTCCCTTGCCACGCCTAATGCATTAGTAATCTGGGAGGCTCAGTTTGGAGATTTCTACAATGGTGCTCAATCTATGGTAGACCAGTTTATAACTGCAGGCGAGAGCAAGTGGCAGCGCATGAGTGGCTTAGTGATGTTGCTACCTCATGGCTATGAGGGGCAAGGGCCAGAACATAGTTCCGCTCGATTAGAGCGATTCTTACAATCCGGTGCTGAGTTTAACGTCACTATTGCCAACATAACTAAGCCTGCCAACTTCTTTCATGCTATACGGAGGCAGCTAAAACGAGACTTTAGAAAGCCGCTAATCGTGATGTCTCCTAAGTCCCTATTCAGGCATCCTGAGTGTGTGTCAGACATCAAAGACCTGCAGACTAATAATAAGTTTCACGAGGTATATGATGATCCTACAGCTGATCCTAAAAAGGTTAAGACATTACTCCTTTGCTCAGGCAAGGTGTATTATGATCTACTTGCTAAACAAAGAGATGATAACCGGACAGATACGGCCATCATTCGATTAGAGCAGCTCTATCCTTATCCTAAAGAACAAGTTGAAGCCATATTTAAGAAATATCAAAAGGCTAAGATCAGATGGGTTCAAGAAGAACCCCTAAATATGGGTGCCTGGCAGTATTTATTGAGTTTCTGGAGAGATCCAAACATTGAGTTTGTAGGGCGTAAAGTAAGTGCTTCGCCAGCGACAGGATTCAAAAAAGTGCATGATCAACAGCAAAAAGCAATAGTAGAACAAGCCTTTACTTAAGTTTGAAATACTCTACTCCAGTCCTTTTGCATGGTCTCTAAGGAGGCATCTATCCAAGATTGAGTCTGACTAAGTAAGTTGTTCGGATCAGTACTGAACAATGCTTCGCCAATATGAATCTTGGCATGAGTCGATCCTGTGCCGACCTGACCAATCATCTGCTCACTGAGCTTATCAACGAGCCAATAGTCTTTAGGATCTCGGTATTCTATAGCGACAGGAACCACTGGCACCCCTAAAGAAGATGCCGCCTTAAAGGTTCCGATCTTAAACTGTCCCGTCTTGCGCTCCACGGTCGTAGTGCCCTCAGCATACACGAGCACGCTCTTACCCTGTGCAAGAAGCTCCTCTGTCTTTTGGCGCGCCCATAATCTGCTCTTTATATTAGACCGATCAACCAAGATCAGTCCAGTCATCTTGGCACCAGCACCGATTATCGGCAGACCACCGACATCACTCTTGGCAATCACATAACTATCAAAGTAAGCCATCTGGACAATAGGATCAGTAAGCGTCCTATGGTTGCTGATATAAAGCGCTACCCCATCATGGTGGAGTACCTGGTCTTCAATAATTTTTATTCCTAATATCTTGAGGGCTCTCCTGGCCCATAGCTTGCGATATCTAAAGCCTATCAGGTCTTTATCTCCGCGATAGAAGAAGGAATGAACAAACAGCCCAGTCATGTGAAGAGCGGTATGCGCTAGGAGCAAAAATGCTCGAGCATAGGCCACGATGTATTTGAGCACTATTTAGTTCTGATTGATAAGTTGAAACAGTAAGGGTTGAAAATCAGCATTTTCTTGTAGAGCTTCTCCTTCAACCTCAGACATCAGTTCCATAGCACGCTCTACATGACCCAACTTATGTAGTATATATGACTTGTAATCCTTCTTGCTATATGTCTCCTCAGTTAAGATCTGATACTCTATCAGATCAAGCAACAGGAGCCAATCATCATCGTGCTCTGTTGATTTTATGGCCAAGTCAAACAATCCTTTTTGGTCTTCCCATGGCGTATTAGGATAATAGTAAAGGAAGTTATAGATCTCATCTAACATGACCTGTTTATCTGGCAAAACGGTCCTGAAGTAGTCAATTGCAAACAGGCGATACAAACTATCAGCTTTCTCACCAAGGTTAGCATCATAGCTCTCCCACACATAGAACGGCTCTAATAGCCCGACATCTCTCAAATTTGACAATATAAATGCTTGTCTGATGTCATAGTAGTCCTCTGAACCGATAAGTTCAATCATTTTGGACTCATAATTTTGCATGGCCTGATCGATCCGCTCACTACACTTGCATTGCTGATGAGCTGCTGCCAAGAACATAAAATCTTTGTCATCGGTTAGAGGCAGACTACTCTGCACCCACTCTTCCAACACCTCCCTAGCCTGTGGATATTCTTTGTTGGCGATTAAAGTCAGCGCCAATTCCTTCTGCGCATCCGGATCGCCACGCTGAGTCATCTCAAGAAGATTTTCATATTTCTTTCGCTTGTTAATTCCTTGACCAACAAATGAGATTAGCTCATCGTGACTATTGATTGCTGTAGAACTATGTAATATGACATCATCGGGATGCATTATGATATAAAATGGATTGGACGGAATATCTACTCGATTAAACAATTCATTGCGTGTATGAATATTCCAGTCTGCTACCGATGTAAGCACATATTTTGACAATTCTCGTAGTTGATTAGTCGGCTCAATGTCCAGTAAGGTGCTTGGCTTCGTCTGTGCACTGTAGGCGATAAACAAGACCAATTTATTTTCTTTTTTTGCCTGCTTAAGGACCTTCTTGTACTTGTTGTTCTCAACCGGCTGCAAAAAGGAAAAATCCTGTTGAGCCATTGAAGAGAGGCTCATCAATAAGATTAACCCGGTCGATAAGATTGAAAGGTATAAACGTGTCATTCGATTTATAAAAGCATAATATATCCTCTAAATGCCAAATAGCCAAATCTGTTCGGTTAGTTCATGTGAAAATGCGACGAATGTCTAGTGTATATATATATGAAAAATGTCATATATCTTCAAACAACACTATTTTATCGTAACTTTAAGGCGGTTTCGAGTAGTAGAAATCACTGACAAACGGATATGACATTTAAAGAATTAGGGCTAGCTGATAGCCTGCTTGAGGGGCTTGATTATATGAATTTTGAAACCGCCACTCCCATTCAAGAATCAGCAATACCCCACATCCTTAACGATAAAGATCTCTTGGCCTGTGCGCAGACTGGCACTGGAAAAACTGCTGCATTTATACTTCCAATATTGCACAAGTTATCACAAAAAGAAAGCAGTAAGATAAATACGCTTGTTATTGCGCCAACTCGTGAACTTGCGCTACAGATAGATCAGCAAGTACAGGCATTCTCGTATTTCGTCAATGCCACGAGCTATGCAGTATATGGCGGCGGAGATGGCCAAGACTTCTCTGAGCAAAAAAGAGCCCTGCAACAAGGGGCAGATATAATAGTAGCCACCCCCGGCAAGCTCATCTCACATCTCAATATGGGCTATGTGGACATGAGTGAATTGGAGCATCTCATACTAGACGAAGCAGATAGAATGCTTGACATGGGGTTTCATGATGATATAATGAAGATTGTAAAGAAGCTTCCAAAGAAGAAACAAACACTCTTATTTAGCGCCACGATGCCTCCTAAGATCAGGAAGTTATCTGCCACTTTATTAGAGAATCATGAAGAAATCAGCCTGGCCATCTCTAAACCTGCCGAGGGTGTCTTACAAGGAGCATACTTGACATATGACAATCAGAAGGCCGGACTTATAAAGCGGTTAATTGATGACAAGCCCAACTACAAGAGTATAATCATCTTCACATCGACTAAAAAGAAAGTCGGCGAAGTCGTCCGTGCCATCAATCGAAATGGCTATGAAGTCATGGCTGTCTCATCAGATCTCGATCAAAAAGAGCGTGAAGAAGCGCTAAGACTATTCAAGTCCAAACGAGTAAGAGTCGTGGTCGCTACGGATGTATTAAGCAGAGGTATTGATATCAAGGATATCAATCTCGTCATCAACTACGACGTCCCTAATGATGCCGAGGATTATGTACACAGGATCGGTCGTACTGCCAGAGCAGATACCACTGGAGTAGCATTGACCTTAATCAATCCAGATGACATGTACAAGTTCTCCAAGATCGAGCAACTCATTGCGATGGAAGTCATGAAAATACCACTACCTGAATTCTTAGGAGATGGACCAGAGTGGAATACAAAGCCACGAGGGCGTGGACGTGGAGGGTATAAATCAGGTCGTGGAAAATCGAGAAATAATCGCAATTCTAATCGTCGCAAGCAGACTTCCAAGAGATAATTGATTGAAGAAAGCCCGCCGTGACACATGAAGATCAAGTTCCTATGGATTGGCAAGGCCAAACAAAAGGAGTTCCAGAAACTTGAAAGCCTCTATGCCGGACGGCTCAAACACTATTGTAAGTACTCGATAAAGGCGCTCAAGGAAATCAAGGCCAACAACCCTCACGAACTCAAAAAACAAGAGTGTCAGCTTTTCCTCTCTCAGATCAATGCCTCTGATCATCTCATACTCCTCGATGAGACCGGGCAGCAGCAACAGTCACGCCAATTGGCACAGCAACTACAGAACTACATGAATCGGAGTCAAGACATTGTATTTCTGATTGGTGGAGCTCATGGAGTTTCTCAAGAGATATTTGACCGTAGTAATTCAATACTATCATTATCACAATTGACGCTAACTCACGATATGGCCCGCATACTTCTGCTTGAACAAGTCTATCGGGCACATACGATCATCCGAGGGGAAAAATATCACAATGACTGAGTCCAGAGTTTAGAGAAGGTTCCAGTTTTATTAAAGCCAGAATCGTCCTAAATACTAAAAAATTCAGTCGCAGAATTTCAAAAGCATTCTGTTATCCAAAGAAGATAAATATCAGTACAACTGCTTCATATGAGTTCGAGATACTTTTCTATCTTGACTGTTAAGTTCAAGAATCCTTGATATGCCAGACGTAAATGCCATTGAACACTTAGAAGAATCTTTACACAGCAGTCGCTTTCGGCTAGGATCCTATATTGATGAGGGATATAATCTATGGAAGAAAAAACCACTCAGTTTCATTGCGATCTTATTGCTCTCTGCTCTGATATCAGTGACCCTAAATATCATCCCAATTTTAGGGACGCTGATGGGCAGTCTGTTCATTTCTCCCTGCCTGACACTTGGTATTTATTTATCCTGTCGCATTATCGATGACGATGTCAATGCGTTCAAGTTTGAAGATTTTTTTTCGGGATTCTCTTTCATTTCCAAAGTAATAGTTCTCAATCTGATCATTTTTGGTTTTGCACTAATCCTTATTTTTCCTCTTGTCATGTCGATCGGAATTGGTGCGCTCACCTCTTTTGATAGCGCTGATCCTACAACTTTTCCAATTGAGACGATCGGCGGATCTACCTTTCTTTTCATCATTCCACTGATCTATGCTGCCTTATTAACTAGTTATGCTGTTCCTATGATAGGATTTTATAATCTACAACCTTGGGATGCCCTGCGTTTTAGTGCCAAGTATATACACAAGCATTGGATCATGTTCTTTTTATTCATGATTGTAATCTTCTTTATAATCATGCTTGGCATTCTGGCCATATTTATTGGTGTCTTCATAACAGCTTCAATGATTTATCCGATGATTTATGCATCTTTTAAGGATGTTACGGATTTGGATGGCTTTTTGGAACCAGAAGAAAATGATGACATAACACTGGGATATGACGGCGCAACGCTTGATGATTTTAGATAGAATGATTTATGAAAAAGCTATTGTTTCTTATTCTCTTACTATCAACTGTGGCTCTCCATGGGCAAGGATTCTTAAGTGTTGACGGCAAGGAAATCGTGACAGAGAGTGGCGAACCGTATCTATTAAGAGGTATGGGTCTTGGTGGTTGGATGTTACAAGAAGGTTATATGCTGCAGACGGCCGGTTTCGCCAATGCACAACATCAGATACGAGAACGCATGGAGCGATTAATGGGAGAGGAGCGCACCCAGGAGTTTTACGATGCATGGTTACAAAATCATGTAACGAGAGCTGATATCGATTCGCTCCATTCATGGGGATTTAACTCTGTGAGGTTGCCGATGCATTACAATCTATACACGCTACCGATCGAGGAGGAACCTATAAGAGGAGAGCAGACATGGCTTGATCTTGGATTTGAGTTAACAGATAGCCTGATTAGCTGGTGTGCTGCACATGATATGTATGTGATCTTAGATCTTCATGCGGCACCAGGTGGTCAAGGCCAAGATGAAGGCATATCTGATTATGATGTCGACAAACCATCACTTTGGGAAAGTGAGTTGAACCAGCGTAAAACAGTAGCCTTATGGAGAAGGATTGCGGAAAAATATAAGGACGAGCCTTTGATTGCAGGCTATGATCTGATCAATGAGACCAACTGGCCCCTCGACAATAATCAACAATTAAAGGACCTGTATTTAGACATTACGGCAGCAATACGTGAAGTAGACGCTAATCATATTCTATTTATTGAGGGTAACTGGTTCGCCAACGACTTTACTAATCTTACTCCTCCATGGGATGATTTAATTGTCTATAGCCCACATAAGTACTGGTCTATTAATGACCAGGAGAGCATCCAGTGGGTACTGGACATTAGAGAGCAATTTAATGTGCCGCTGTATCTGGGTGAGACAGGAGAAAATTCTAATCCATGGTTTTCGGATGCAATCAATCTATTTGCAGACCATGACATCGGGTGGGCATGGTGGCCAATGAAAAAGATAGAGTCGATATCAGGACCATTATCTGTAATCAAAACTCCTGAATACGATCAGCTGCTGGATTTTTGGAATAATGGAGGTCCCCAGCCCAGTGCTGATTTCGTCTACGCTACATTGATGGAGACAGCGGAATTACTTAATATTGAAAACTGCGTATATCAAAAAGATGTCATCGATGCGATGTTTCGCCAAATTGAATCACCAAGCGCCTTAGCTTTTGAGAACCTAACAGTTCCAGGCACGATCAATCCTATCGATTACGACATGGGAGGCTTGGGCATAGGATATCATGATGTCGAAGTCGCCAACTTCCATGTCTCTACAGGCAACTTCACATCATGGAATAATGGATGGGCGTATCGCAATGACGGTGTAGATATCGAAAAAACAGAAGACCCGCAGAATACATCAGGGTTTCACATCGGATGGATAGACTCAGATGAGTGGTTGAAATATACTGTAGAGATTGAAGAAGACGGACTCTATGATGTAACAATGAGGATAGCATCTAATCAAGATGGTGGACAATTACACTTTGTTACTGACGGTACAGACATTACCACACCAGCAACTATCCCTTCAACAGGTGGATGGCAAGAATGGACTAATCAAACCATACAAGATGTTCCATTATTTGCTACCTATTCAGATTTAGCTATATACTTTGATAATGAAGGTTTCAATCTCGGACCAATGTCATTCGTGAAAACCGGTGAGATTGAAGATCTCGATACAGAGTATATCTCGGGCAGCACTGATAACGGCACTGATATCTTCCTCTCTGTTAACAAACCTCTAGATGCTTCAATATCGTTTTCAGCATCAGATTTTGACTTAATTGTTGACGGTGTTGCTCAGCCAATATCATCAGTAAGAATAGCTGATCCATCCAATCAATTGCACTTGATTAGCGGGAATAATATTAATGGGAGTGCAGAGATAAGGGTGAGTTACACAGGGAGTGCTATCCAATCAGTGGATCAAGTTGCCCTATCACAATTTAGAAATCAGATCGTGAGCAATAACCAATCTGCGATTCACTTTCTACCCGCCCGTATCCAAGCGGAAAACTTTAGTAATCATGCAGGTATCCAACTTGAGCCCACCACGGATGCTGGTGGTGGACAAAATATAGGCTTCCTTGATGTGGGTGATTATGCGGACTACCAGATATCAGTGCCTGAGAGAGGTCGTTATAGCGTGTCCTACCGCATAGCGGCAGAGAGCGAATCTGGCGGATTAAGCTTATCACTAGTCAACGAAGATGACTCTATAGAACTCCTTGAGGAAATTAGATTCCCTTCAACAGGAGGATGGCAAAATTGGGAAACAACAGATAGTGAAGTAAGACTACCAGAAGGAAGGCATACCCTGAGAATAGAAATTACTCATCCTCTATTCAACATTAATTGGATACAGTTTTCAGTTGCCAGTTCGAGCGATGACTTAGATCAGACCGATGATATCGTTATCTATCCATCGCCAGCTCAGGAGTCTATCCAAATCGTATCATTGGATCCAACAAGAAAGTTAGAACAAGTAGTGATGTACTCCCTGAATGGAGTAATGGTATTGCGATCCGAACATAGTGAATCAATCGACATCAGCTCACTGTATGATGGCATGTATATCATAAACATTATTGATGATTCGGGTAAGATAGCCGTCCAACAAATAGAAAAGATCAATTGATTCAATCGTCTACAAAAAATCGAGATGTATCCGCAATCCGAGAGGTCCTCATCAAATTGTTAAAAGAACATATCGGCCCACTCAAGGTGACCATTAACAACCCTGATAACTTCCAAGTTACTGGAACCATACCGGCAATGCAGGGGCGCCAAAAGGTCGATGGATTTTATTTTTCCAACATTGTCCCTAAGCCAAAGGACGTTAGGTTTTATTTTTTTCCAGCTTATACACATCCAAAACACTTCACAGAATTGTCTAACGATCTTCAGAAGGCTCGCAAAGGAAAGTCGTGCTTTCATATAAAATATCTTACTGCAGAATATGTAGAAGAACTACGGCGCGTCATAACATTAGGGATTAAGCTTTATCAACATGATGGATTAATTAGTTCTGAATAACAATGGTAATTTCTAATGATAGCATTTATTGCTCAGTATTTCTGCCCGTACTTATTTATTAGACGTATTTACAGTAATATCGTCAGGCGCACTTCTACGTCGATCTAAAACCTTACATTCACGACTTCAACAGAGACAATGGATATTTTTAACAAACGGACCAACAACCCAGGGCCCCTTGGCAAGTATGCGGATATTGCTGAGGGTTATTGGATATTTCCGAAGCTCACAGGTGAGCTTAAGAGTAACATGCATTTCAATGGGCAGAAAGTGATCTGCTGGAGTGTAAACAACTACTTAGATTTAGGTAATCACCCTGAAGTCCGTGCTGTTGATGCCAAGGCATCGGAAGAATGGGGGCTCTCATACCCTATGGGGTCAAGGATGATGTCAGGTAACTCTGACTTACACGATCAGCTCGAGTTTGAACTCGCAGAGTTCGTACATAAAGAAGACGCCTTACTACTCAACTTCGGGTATCAAGGTATTATGTCTGCCGTCGATGCACTCGTAGACAGACACGATATTATCGTGTACGATAGCGAGTGTCATGCCTGTATAGTAGACGGTGTTAAGATGCACTTGGGTAAGCGATTTGCGTTTCAGCATAATGATATATCCAGCCTGGACAAATGTCTGGAGCGAGCGAGTAAACTTATCGAAGACACCGACGGCGGTATCCTCGTGATATCGGAAGGGGTCTTTGGCATGCGAGGAGATCAAGGTAAACTCAAGGAAATCCTTGCTTTAAAATCAAAATATGATTTTAGACTATTGGTGGACGATGCCCACGGCTTTGGCACATTGGGTGCAACAGGTGCAGGAGCTGGAGAGGAGCAAGGCATCCAAGACGATATTGATCTTTACTTCTCTACATTCGCTAAGTCGTTCGCAAGTATAGGCGCATTTTTAGCAGGTGATAGTGATATCATACAGTTTCTCAAGTATAACATCAGGTCCCAGATATTCGCTAAGAGTTTACCCATGCCTATTGTCGTGGGAGCAAGAAAGCGTCTTGAGATGATGAAAGCGATGCCTCAGCTCAAGGCTAAGCTATGGGCTAACGTCAAAAAGCTCCAGTCTGGCTTAAAAGAACGAGGCCTTGATATAGGCAATACTAACAGTTGTGTCACTCCTGTCTATATGCATGGATCAGTTCAAGAAGCTATGGCTCTGGTTAAGGACATGCGTGACAATTACAATATTTTTTGCTCTATTGTAGTCTATCCAGTTATTCCAAGGGGGATGATCTTACTTAGACTAATCCCAACTGCTGGACATACTTTTAAAGATATCGACATGACCTTAGAGGCTTTTGCAGATATTGCTAAAAAACTCAAGCAGGGAGTGTATCAGGAATCTCCAACTGAATTGGCTACGACTTAGCACACCACCTGTTATGAGCGCGACTCCCATAATCGGCGGCATCCAGCAAATAGGTATCGGAAATCCCGATACTTATAAGTTATGGTCGTGGTATCGCAAAGCATTTTTTGTTGACATTCCTATTTTCGATGATGCTGCTACTGCGGAGCTCATGCTACGATATACTGGTGGTGAGCCCAGAGAGCGTCATGCTGTTCTTGCCATGAGCATGCAAGGTGGTGGCGGACTTGAGATCTGGCAATATACAGAGCGAAAGCCCGAAGCTATTACTTATGAAGCAGCCCTTGGTGATCTTGGCCTATTCATGGCTAAGATTAAAAGCAAAGATATCGATAAGACCTATAATCACCTCAAGAGCATCAAGGTCAAGCTTCTATCCGAACCAGTTCAAGGACCAGATGGTAAGGAGCATTTCTATTGCTTAGATCCTTATGATAATATTGTTGAGGTCGTCCATGCCACTGAATGGTTTGCTAAGACTCAAGCGAGCACTGGCGGCATCTATGGGTGTACAATTGGTGTCTCTGACATAGACCAATCTCTGAAGTTTTATAGAGATATATTGGGTTATGATCAGATTATTTATGATACGACAGGTGTCCAAGATGATTATAGAAGCTTAGCAAGTGGAGGAGAATCATATCGTAGAGTACTCATCGGTCATAGTCAGAAGAGGCAAGGACCATTTAGTCAATGGATCGGTGGCAGTCAGTTAGAACTTGTACAGGCTCAAGATAGAGCGCCTAAGAAGCTCTTTGAGGGAAGACTCTGGGGTGACATGGGATATATTCATCTGTGCTATGATATCCAAGGCATGGCAGCCATGAAAGCACGCTGCGCAGGAGCAGGGCATCCATTTACCGTCGATAGTAGCGATAGTTTTGATATGGGCGAAGCAGCTGGACACTTCTCTTATATCGAGGATCCCGATGGCACCTTGATAGAATTCGTTGAAGCCCACAAAATACCCATCCTTAAAAAACTCGGCTGGTATCTTGATCTCCGGAAGCGTGATCCTGCTAAACCATTGCCGAAATGGATGCTCAAGGCTCTCAGTCTCAATCGGAAGAAAGATTAAAAAACATGTCCATCCAATATGGCTGACTCTGGGCATGCACGAATAAGGTCGGTTGACTATTTGATATGAACGCTCCTGCTTCTTCCAAAATCCTTCACTACGCT
>CAZAXY010000070.1:0-20625 GCA_964489125.1 uncultured Saprospiraceae bacterium | reverse complement strand
AGACCTGAAGCCTCTGAAGAAATCATTTTCAGCTTACCGTTTTGATTCTCGAGATATTCTCCCTTGAATGCATCAAGCATCGAGAACTGAGCTTGAAAAAAATGATTATTCCCTCCGAAGATGATGTCTTCGTCTTGATCCCCATCTACATCTGTTACGACCATTTCATTTATACAAGACAGTTGTGCTAGCTTATCAAGCTTTTCAATGGTATACTTGTCTCCATCATTAATCACTACATATGACGATAGTGTATTAATCTTCTTTATAATTGCATTTTCCAATTGCTCGGCAGAAAACAGCTCGTTGATTGCTTTATTGGCATAACTGGAGTGTAGTATATTTTCTTTTTTCAGAGAGGGTACTTGATCTACGAGGTCTCTCTTAGTGATTATCGGATAATCCTTATCATCTCGACGTTGAGTGATGATCTTTTCTAATGATCCATTCTTATCCACATCCGATATCCATAGGAACAATGGTTCATCATTGCTTGCTTCCAGATAAAAATTGGTCCCCAAATTACCTAGCACGAAATCTAAGTCTTTGTCTCCATCTAAATCTATCGCTGCTACGGACTGCCACCAACCCGCTAGAGAATCTAACGCTGTGCTTAATATTTCAAATCTCGCACCAGTGTAGGAGAGTACCTTAGGAGACATCCATTCACCAACCAACAACAACTCTGTTCCTTCATTGGGGTGTATGTCGGCCCATATTGCATCTGTTATCATCCCAGCAAGTGACAATTCTGGAACAATCCTTTCTGTCACGTCCAGAAATTGACCTTTGCCATTATTAGCAAGAATGAAGCTGCCTGGGCTAATTCCATATTCGCCTGACAAAGATCTACTTCCTATAAATAAATCCATATCACCATCACTATCAAAGTCCGCAGGGATGATTGTGCCTGTATTATACGATTTAGGTGGTGTCGAATTTAATTCAAGTTCATATCGTCCATTGTTATTGATATACAGCCTATCTCTATAGGCATTATTTACGTAGGTGACATTATTTCCCCCACTCCCAACTATCAGATCCAGATCTCCATCGCCATCACAGTCAAAGAATGCTGCTGCCGTATCTTCAAATGCCTTAAATCGTTCAAAATACTCTTGTTGTTGCTTTCTATATCCATTGCCATTACTCACATACAATTGAGGAGCTTGGCCTGCAGATCCGCCTATATATATGTCATCAATCTGATCACCGTTGATATCTGCTATGGCAGCACAAGGACCCTCCTTAGATAGCTGAATAGGAATATTGCGTTCGTAATAAAAGTCTATGTAGTCATCTTCTATATGCCGATCAAAATCGTTCTTTACACTCTGAAATGTCGTATTGACTATTGAATCTATAGATCCTTTATCAATTCTATTAAGCTGTGGATTATAGTCAATCTGATGGTGTTCATTTAGATTAAGATCAACTAGTCTCTGCTGGCTTTGATCTGGCCAAATGACGATGGCAGAATCGATTACATGATCACCCAATCCAAATATTATAGTATAATCAGACGAAGACTGAAATCCTCGGGAAGGATATAGCTCTTTGGCCTGTATCTGACTGCCTTGATACAACTCTATTTTTGATCCAATACCATTTATATTTTCACCTTTATATGACAACTCAAAGCTTACAAAAGGGTTAGCGGCCTTATTCTCGTAGATATCAGCAATGTCATTAACATTGTTCACAACCAGATCATAGTCTCCATCATTATCTAAATCTGCATAGGCAGCCCCATTAGAAAAACTGGGCTTATCAATGCCACACGTTTCTTCGCCATCTTTAAAAGTGAGGTCCCCTTGGTTGATGAATAATTTATTCTTCAATGGAACTGAGGGCATTTTACTTACTATAGAGTCTACAGCTGCTTTTTCGCCGTCCAGAACTAGGTTTTGAATCACTTCATTGGCAAAGAAATCGATAAAGTCCTGATCGATTACATCATTGAGAATCCCATTGCTTACGAAAAGGTCATTATAACTATCATTATTGACATCAAACATCAATGCTCCCCAACTCCAGTCTGATGCAGATACATTACTGAAGTTGGATATTTCTGTAAAATTGCCATTGCCATCATTCAACTGCAACGTATTATGCATAAACTGATTATAAAAGCCATTCTCAACCTTAAGAGTCCTCAAGTTGATATTATCAAAAGTTGAGGTAGTCTTTAATCTATAATCATTATCAGGAAGCATATCTGTAACGAATATCTCTAATGCCCCATCATTATTAATATCAGCAATATCCGCTCCCATAGAGGAGTGTGAAAGTTGATCTATACGATCTACTAATTCTTCTGAGAATGTGCCATCTTGACTATTAATATATAGGTAGTCACGCTCAAAGAAATCATTGGACACATAAATGTCTGGATAACCATCATCATTGACATCTCCCGTAGTAACTCCTAGGCCAAATCCTATCAGGCTTCCATAAATACCGGCTTGCTCAGAAACATCAGTGAATCGCCCATCATCATTGCGCAACAACTTATCTCCACCGCCCTTAAGGAAGTCCTTAACAGGCCAATCATCCGATCTAAGCTCTCTCTTATTGCTATAATTAAGGGTGTTGACAGGAATAAAACTATTATTGAGGATATATACATCCAAATCTCCATCTAAGTCATAATCAAAAAAAGCAGCATGTGTTGTGTATCCGTTATCATCAAGACCATACTCCTCAGCTCGATCTTCGAATTGCAAATTGCCCTGATTAATGAATAATTTGTTAGATCGATCTTCGCCTCTTAGTCCAGCATTACAAACAAAAATATCAAGCTGATCATCGGCATTGATGTCGACCATTACTGTTCCAGTACTCCACATCTCTTCGAGGGCAATTGAGGTGTTAGTAACTTCATCAAATCGCAATTCCCCTCTGTTAAGGTATAACTTGTTGAGCCCCATATTAGCCGTGAAGTAGATATCATCCAGATCATCCCCATCAACGTCTCCAATAGCTACACCACCACCGTTATAAAAATTCCGATAATTGAAAATATTGAAATCTGGTGTATTTATAATTTCATTAGTAAAGTTTACACCGGTATGTTCGGGGGCTAACAAGGTCAACAAATAATTCTGCTCTTCAGGAGCAGATTCATCAGTGCAAGCGAAGACATATAATAGAGTCATCAGGAGTGCAGGAAATAATATTCTATTTCTATTCCGTCTCAAGTACATCTATTTTGAAGAGTCTTAATGAGTCGCTATTCTGCGCACCTATGATCAATTCTCCATGGGAATTATTCATAGTACTACCTAAGTTACGAGTTTGCCCAGATAGAACAGGCTCGTCAAAGCGTTCATAGGTTAATCTGCCAGATTTATTGAGTAAAACGCCTCCATTGTATGCATCATATCGACCCATCTGTACATTGCAATCATAGTAGTTACCACCGATGAGGACATCCTCATAGCCATCATCATCTAGGTCTCTCGCCAAACACTTGTTAATCTGAGTGAATTGTGATTCTATAGGTAGAGGCTCAGATAAAAATGATCCATTGCCTTGATTTATCAGTAGTAAATGTTTGAACTCAGTAGCCTCATAGATTATAGAGGAGTTTATTTTTTCTTTAGATAGCAACTCGACAACTGATGCATTCGCAAAATCTTTGGCATAAATAAACCTTTTCTTGAGTTCTGGGATTTGCTTTTGCAATTCCAAAATACTCGAAAAAGGGAGCTCTCTTCCATCTAAATATGATGTGAGAACTTGCTCTTTAACACCATTGCCATCAAAATCATTATAGTACATTCTTACCGGCTCATCAATCGAGGCAGTCAATCTTGAGTTCATACCGAGATTACCACATATAATATCTAAGTCTCCATCATTATCCACATCAAGGCTATTAATACTATTCCACCATCCAGAGGCATCTACTAAGTTCTTGAGTTCAAAGCGTTCGCCTTGATTTTCTAAATACGATGGGGAACCCCACTCGAGTGCAAGTAATATATCGACATCTCCATCTCCATCGATATCAGCGATTTCGGCATCTTTTACATAACCTAGTTCCCTATTCTCCAACCAAGTAGTATCATTAATAAAGTGGCCTTTTGTATCATTAATCAATACAAATGAACTTGGAATTTTGCCATAACTCCTTGGGACTGCTCTGGCCCCAATAAATATATCTTGAAAACCGTCTTTATTGATATCAGCATGGACTATTGCTGCGCTCGTTAAATGAATATTCTTGAACGCTCCAAGATCTCTCTTAAGTGATCCATCTTGATTGATATATAGCAAGGGTCGTGTGAATTCTGAATTGAGGCGATATTCGTTACCTCCTGTTGCTACAATGAGGTCCATATCAGTATCATTGTCAACATCGACGAAAATTGCGTCGACTTCCTCATATATCGAATCTGATTGGGCACCTATCGGCTCTTCCATACTATAGGATCCATCAGCATTTTGTAAATAGTATTGTGATAGATTCCGCTTAGATGAGCCTATATAAAAATCTTCTAATCCATCTCCATTAATGTCTGCTATAGCCAACGCAGGTCCATCTGTAGAAGTGGAGAATGGTATCAGTGGCTCTCGATTAAATTCAACAAATGGATTCTCCTTATGATATCGGTGCACATTAAGCTCTTTGGATAGGTCTTGTACGTCGATGGTAGAATTATCTTCAACAACACCATCATGTGGCTGAGCGTCCTTTTGATTGATTTCAATGATTCCAGTTCTTGCATCAATAATCTCTTGTTCTGTAACATTCCCGTCAGGCCATATGATCTTTATGTGTCGGGCACCAATGGCAGGTAACAAGACCGGACCTATGTGTGACGATTGAAACCCTCTGGTAGAATAATTATTAAAATGAAGCACATTACCATTTTCATAGGATACTTCAATTTGAGCTCCTATGTTGTAGGTATTTTCGGTATTACCCTTTAGAATTAGTTTTATAGATTGCTCGGTTGATAGATTTTCATAGATGAAGGCATTGTCTTCTATATTATTAGTGACTATATCATAGTCGCCATCATTGTCTAAATCTGCATAAATGGCACTATTGCTATAGCTTATTTTATTATTTCTAATCGTATGCTTCATATCACTGAAGCGCAGATCTGTAGAACCCTTAAAGAACTTATTCTTCAGTTTGATTTCTGGAATTTGTTCTAATGCTTCTAAATCAGTTTGTTCTAAATGATCGAATTGTATGTGATATTGAATGTCTTTTCCACTGGTTATATAATTTATATAGTCAATATCATTCATCCTCTTGGGTATTCCATTAGAAATGAATAAATCCTTAGTCCCGTCCATGTCAAAATCGGCGAGCAAAGGTGTCCATGACCAATCCGTATCATGCACACCTGCGAAGGCCCCAACTTCCAAGAAAGAATTAGTCTGTTGATTGAGCTGTAGGTTATTTCTTGCGTATTGATGATTATAGCCATAACCTAATTTGAAATTAAAGATATCCAGCGCATCTTCTCCTTCGGATTTCTTGAGAATAACAGGATCTTCGGGCAACATATCAAGTGAAATGATATCATTCCATCCATCATTATTGAGATCGGCTATATCAACACCCATAGAAAATCTGGACGTATGTTTTATTTGTTGCGTAAGCTCTTCTTCGAAAGTTCCATCACCTTGATTGATGTAGAGATAATCATTCTCATGAAAATCATTGCCTACGTATATGTCTGGATAACCATCTTTGTTAACATCTCCAAATGCTAATCCAAGGCCGTAACCAATTACCGTCGATAATATCCCCGATCCCTCAGTCACATCTACAAAACTTCCATTATCATTTCGGAGAAGTTTATCTCCAGAGATGGAATCAACCTTATTGATGAAAGAATTGCGCTGACCAAAAGTCCCATTATGATGTAGAGAATGGTTCATCAAGTACATGTCTAAATCACCATCTAAGTCATAATCAAAAAAACCCGCTTGCGTGCTAAATCCTTTAAAATCGACTCCAAATTCCGCAGCCTTCTCTGCATATAAAGGCACACCTCCCTCTATACCAGTACAAACGAATAACTTATTAGTACAATCCAAGTTTCTGTAAGAGCCCACTTGCGATAAATAAATATCCAATAGTTCATCACCGTTGATATCTACTAAGGATACGCCATTGGTCCATGAATTGGGTCCACCATCAACGTTGGATTCAATTTTCTCAAAGTGTAAATCTCCTTTATTAAGATAGATCTCTTCTTTTCCAAGATTGGAAGTAAAAATCAGATCAATAAGATCGTCATTATTGAGATCTCCAGCGGCAAGTCCTCCACCATTGTAATAATACATATAGTTGAAAATATTCAACTTTATATCTATCTCAAGTTTATTGTTGAATGATATACCTGTTCGACCTTCTTCATGAAGCTCAAATGTTGCAGGTACTGACTCCTTGTCATTGCATGACCACAGAACGTAGCACAATAGGATTAAAAAGTATTTCGGCAAGATTTTGACTATTTAAAAAAAGGTCACCCAAACTAATGAATGACCTTTCCTAACTAAAAAATTCTAACTATTAATAACCTGGATTCTGAACCAAGTTAGGGTTACCGGCAAGGGAAGCAGCAGGTATAGGGAATAGTAAACGCTCTATACCAGAAGCTGGTTTTTCCTCCCATGCGTCAAGGAATCTTCCGAATCTTAACTGGTCATTTCTTCTATGCCCTTCCCAATATAATTCGCGCCCTCTCTCTTCTAACATAATTTCTTCACTGATAGAAGTCAATGTGCTAGCGCCTCTTGCTGATCGGATCTCATTGACGATATCTAATGCTTGTCCATTATTACCCGTTCTCATGAATGCCTCAGCTTGCATCAACATTACGTCTGCTAATCTATAGTACACATAATCGTTATCTGCATTGTCACCGTTATTATAGTCTATAGGATATTTAATAACTCGCACACCTGTCTGCTCTAAGTTACTTCCAGTTTCACTTATGGCAACATCTGGTGTATATGCAAGAGGCTCACCAAATCTATCAAGGATTTGAATACCATCTTGGTCAAACTGCGGGCCTACTAAGAAGCCAACATTTATCCCTGCAACTTCGGTAACACCTGGATAATCTACCCCAATTCTCATATCTCCTTCCTCAAATGAATTATAAAAATCACCAAGCGTAGTAAAACCATTCCAGCCTGAAGGATTTTGATTATAGTGAAGCGTACAGAACCATCGGGATCTTACATTACCTGATGTTGAGCCACCTAAGTTCTCCGCAGTAAAAATATTCTCAGTTGAAATCTGATCATTGTTAGGCGCAAAATTGTCAAAGACGTTAGCAGCCAATCTGTATCTTCCAGAATTAATGATTTGATCTGCTATAGCGATTACCTCATTCATGTCCGCTGCATCAAATGTTGGTGCTTCTCTATTAAGGTACATACCTCTGTTCAAGAGTGTCTTCATTCTTAGCACTCTGGCCGCATCAGCATTTGCACGATTCACGGCACCATTACCAAGTGCTCCTGTTATCTCATCTAATTCTGATAAGATGAAATTGACCGTTTCTTCAGGACCTAAGACTTCTGCATCATTTAATAAATCAGTCGGATCTGCTCTGAATGGCACTTGGCCCCATCCGTCCAATACAGAATTCATTACGAACGCTCTGAGAAATCTGGCCTCAGCAGCTGTTTGAACATCTGGACTAAACTCTAACAAGTTACTTGTTGAAAATACAATCTGAAGCAATTCACTGAATGTACTTGTTAAAAATGCATGATCTGCATTCCAAGAATGATCATGAAGTGATCTCCAAATTCCATTATCATCCCAGTCTCCGCCTCTAGTTGGGCCGATTGTCTCATCTGAAGTATGCTGTTGTGCAGCCCAAAATCTCGATTGATCTTGATATGGCAATCTCATGGCATCGTATGACCCCTGAAGCAAGGCCACGGGATCCGGTGTGGTTCCTTGAGGAAGGTCTTCCCTCAAAGTTTCCTCTAAATTGGTACATGCGCTTGTGGCAAGCAATGTACACACGAATACTAAATAAAATATATTTTTCATATGTCAGAAATTTTAAAATGAAACATTTAATCCTACCAAGAACGTTCTGGCAGATGGGAAAGGAATGTATTCAATACCCGCTGAAGGCACTCCATTTCTAAGGTTCACAGTATTGATCTCTGGATCGAATCCTGTGTAGTCAGTTAGCAGTAGTATGTTATTACCTGTTAGTGATAATGTAACATCGTTGAATTCACTTATGTTTCCTAAATTATAGCTTAATGTCGCGTTCGATAACTTCCAAAAATCACCAGACTCAATAAATCTGTCAGAAGCTGAAATCGGGTTAGCCAAATTCTCTAATGCCCCTCCACTATTAATAAGATTGGCATCAATATTCCTAGTACCTAAGTTGGTAATAGGAATAACCGATAGCGCTGTATTATTGAATAATTGATGCCCAAATGCACCATTCCAGTTCATATTAAAACTGAATGCACCTGCGTTTAGACCCACTGTGAATCCAGCAACTATATTAGCATTAGGATCGAACTCAGTCTGAACTGGATCTCCATTGTTAGCAAATGTGCTAACACCGTTATCATCTAAGCCTGTGAATTCTCTAACGAAGAAAGTATTTAACGGAGCATTATTTACATGACGCTGAACAAAAGCCCCACTTGAACCTTGACCGAATAAATCACCTGTTAATATATCTGGGCCTTCGTAATTTCTTAATTCATTGCTTAAGAAAGAAACATTACCACCAATTGATAAACTAAAGTTGTCATTCTCAACTACAAAAGCTGTCAATCCAATCTCTAGTCCCGAGTTCACCAAATCTCCGTCAATATTCTGCCATGCTCTTAAAGGTGGCCCAGGCTCAGATACGACAGGATCTAATAAGAGATCTGACGTAACTCGATTATAATAATCAATGGTACCAGAAATCTTATAGTCAAATAAACCAAAATCAATACCGACATTAAATGTCGATGATTGTTCCCACTGAAGATCTGGATTACCTGGATTCTCTTGAGCAATACCACCATTTGGCAATAAGCCAAATCTATTCAATGCAGCTCCAGCCGGGAATTCTTGGTTACCCGTTAGGCCCCATCCTGCTCTTAATCTCAGGTTACTCAGATCAGCAGAATTAATTGCTCCTGTGAGATCATAGGCTGCTGCAAATGAAGGAAACACCCCATATCTATTATTCTCTCCAAATCTTGTAGAACCATCAGCCCTAACTGTTGCTGTTACATTAAAGTTTTCTCCTATACCCAGGTTCACTCTACCAAAGAATGATTGAAGTTCGCTAATAGGATCTGCGAATGAGAAGACCGTTCTTCCATCAACATTTGAATTTTGAAGGGCAAACACCTCATCTACATTATCAGTAACTTCGTCAAATCCCAAACCTGAAAAAGCAAATCCTGAAAAATCAAATCTTTGGAATTCATATCCTATGATTGCATTTAGCGTTACTCCGCTATTCAGCTCAGAATCATAGGCTAAAGTATGTGAGTGCAGGTTAGTAATCAATTGATTTGTGGCAAATCCAGCCTGGCCTAATCCTTCTATACCCTGTACATTAATGTCTCTGGTAATTCCCCCTCTGGTTATACCTGTACCATAGTTTAGGCCATATCTATATCTGTAGGTCAGGTTATCAGTGATATTAAAATACGGGGAAATACTACCCAGAATCGTTGTTGTATTTGCCGTTTCGGTATGCGCAGATAGTAATTGCAGCGGATTAATAGTCGTTGCACCTACTAATGGATTAACGTTTCCTGTTGTAAACTCACCGTTGGTTAGTAAAGGAATCGTTGGATTCCACTGTAATGCTTGACCGATTAGATTACCGGTAAAACCAGCATTGGTAGAGATTGGAGCAACTTCCTCTGTAGTATGAGAAGAAACCAGAAAGAAGTCGACCCCAGCTCTATCATTCAATACATCAAATTGAGCATTTAAGGTTCCTGAGTATCTTTCGATACCAGACTCTCTTACGATGCCTTCAACATCTTGGTAACCTGCAGAAAATCTCACCCTTGAGTTTTCACCACCGGCCCCAATTGATAAATTGTAATTTTGTGTAGTCCCTGTTTGTGTAATGGCGTCAAAAGCGTCCTCGCTTCCTCCTCCATTTCCTGAACTGAGACCATAAGCACTCAATGCGTCTCTATAGCCATCTCCATCTAAAATGTCATAACCTCTTAGCAGAGAGCTGACACCTGTACTAACATTAACGTCAACTTGAGTCTCACCTGCTCTAGCTTTTTTCGTTGTAATAAGAATTACACCGTTAGAAGCTCTAGCACCATAAATCGCTGCCGACGAGGCATCTTTAAGGACTTCAATAGACGCTATATCACTTGGATTCAAAAAGTTCAATGGATTCGAATTGGCAATGCTTCCTATATCTGATGCTACTAAACCGGCCCTAGCGGTTCTGCCATCCAACGGAACACCATCTACAACATATAGTGGATTAGCTCCAGCTCTGATCGAGTTATTGCCTCTTACTTTTACTGTAGCTTGGCCTCCAGGTTGTCCTGAGTTGTTAATAACATTTACACCTGGCACCCTACCCTGAAGTAATTGATCAGAAGATACTACCAGTCCTTGATTGAAGTCTTCTTCTTTCAATGAGGCGACAGAACCCGTTATATCTCTCTTTCTAACAGTGCCATATCCCACTACAACCAATTCCTCCAAAAGAGCCCCTGACGATAGGCTAATATTCAATGGCGATCCATCACCTATCGCTATATCTTGTGCCTCATATCCTGTATAAGATACCGACAAGAATTCGGCATCGCTAGGTACTGTAAATGAGAACTTACCATCGAAATCAGTGACGGTACCTGTGGTCGATCCTTTAACTAGTATACTTGCCCCAAACAGAGGTTCACCGTTTTGGCCATCAGTGATGATTCCTGAAACAGTCTTTTGTCCAAACAGTGTCATGGAGAACAGACATAGGCTAAAAATAGCAAGGATGTTTTTAATGTGTTTTTTCATATAATACTTATTAATTAAGATTAGATAAACAGTACGGCTGATAATTGTGAACTACGTAGCTAGATAGCTCAAAGTGCACCCATAATTCAAACATATAATACTAATATTCAATTTCATAGAAAATTATACTGAATTGCTATCATAAGACAATCTATTATAACTTACACTGCGGAAATATCACTATATTATCACGTTTATGAACTTTATTAATATATATTGAGTATAAAGCTTTTAGAACATGTTCATTACGTATGAAAAAGTAGAACTAGATCCAGGTAGCTCGTTAAGAGTTCTGTACAATTATTGTGATCCGAGAAATCTAAGTTGGCAATATCATTTTCACGATGAAATTGAGCTAACCTGTATAACCTTTGGCTCAGGCCTCAGACATGTAGGTCATGATTATAGCAGCTATGATAATGGAGATCTAATACTCATCGGAAAAAACCTTCCCCATTCGGGTTTTGGACTAAATGCTTCAAATCCACATGAAGAGATCGTTATACAATTTGATGAAACACTTGTTACCGAAGCTCAAAATCTACTGGTAGAATTAAAAAGCTTATCAAAACTCTTAGAGAATTCAAAATTTGGAGTTTCTTTTTATGGTAATACGCTTCAATATGGCAAGGATAAAATGAGAGAAATAAATTCTGCTCCTGTGCACAAGAGAGTGTATTTGTTACTTCAATTATTGGGAGATTTATCATTGAGTAGCGAGTATATATTACTCAATGAAACATTGATACCTGCAAAAAAAGTGCTTAATGCTAAAGGGAGATTACAAACAATATTTTCTTTTATTGAGGCCAACTATGCTCACGATTTTAAGGTTAAGGAAATCGCAGATCTTGTCGGATTGTCCATTCCCAGTTTTTCATCTTACTTTAAGCGATCTACCTCCTATACTTTCTCTCAATGGTTGAATAATTACAGAATTCAAAGAGCTTGCTATTATCTCTCACAAGGAAATAATGTATCAGAGACTTGCTCTAAATGTGGATACAATAGCTTATCGTACTTTATAAGAATATTCAAAAGAGTCAAGGGAATAACACCGAGGCAATTTGCACAAAAAAGAAATCTCCAATACCAAAGCTCTTAAATTCAATCAATTTTCTAACTGAAGTATATAGTAGCTTAGGGTATCATGGATTTCAGAGTAATGAACACGGTCTAGTATATAGCTGAGTCAATTATTTTAATGGAAAGAATGCAGCACTCTTAATTGGCACCATATGTTTATGTGCGGAGCGATATATTTACGTTAAGCGAGGATTATGCCAACAGAAGAAAACAAAAGAAAGGACTATCAAGACTTTATTGAGCGGAGGCAATTTCTCGATGATAACAATCGTCAGAAGGCTGTCGCTAAGCGCAGGTCTAAAAATCAACGAACGGCTCGTGAAAATATAGCTGACCTCTGTGATGCCGACAGCTTTTTAGAAATTGGTGGATTGACTGTTGCCGCACAGCGCTCACGCCGAGAGCTGGAAGACCTCATAGCGCACACTCCAGCGGATGGACTGGTATGTGGTATTGGTACTATCAACGGACACATGTTTGATGAAGCTTCGTCTGCATGTTGTATCCTATCTTACGATTATACGGTATTGGCTGGCACCCAAGGTGCACTGAATCATCGCAAAACCGACCGTCTTATAGAAATCGCTAAGGCTACCCTCCGTCCGATTATATTTTATGTTGAAGGTGGCGGGGGAAGACCTGGAGACGTCGACTACGACCTGATTACGATTGGAGGTCTTCATATTCCAACTTTCGTGGAATTTGCTAGACTGAGCGGCAAGGTTCCTCGTATTGCAATTGTCTCGGGTTATTGCTTTGCAGGTAACGCCTCTATTGCAGGATGCTCCGATGTAATCATCGCCACTAAAAATAGCAATATGGGTATGGGAGGGCCTGCAATGATCGAAGGCGGTGGTCTGGGAGTATATCATCCTAAAGACATCGGCAAGGCTGCAGATCTATATATGAATGGGGTAATCGATATCCTGGTTGAAGATGAGGCTGAAGCAACTGATGTAGCCAAGAAATATCTTTCATTCTTTCAAGGCGCCATCACAGATTGGGATTGCGAAGATCAAGCAGCGCTGCGTGAGGTAATACCAGAAAATAGAAAATTTGCCTATGATGTCATGAAAGTTATACATGCATTGGTTGATACAGATTCCTTTTTAGAGTTACGTGGAGGATTTGGCAGAAACATGGTTACAGGACTCTGTCGCATCGAAGGGAAGCCCTATGGTTTAATTGCTAACAGCACAAGACATCTCGGTGGTGCAGTAGATAGCATTGCGGCTGATAAAGCCTCTCGATTCATGCAACTCTGTGATGCTTTTGGGCTCCCAATCATATCGTTGTGTGATGCTCCAGGGTTTATGGTTGGACCCGAAACAGAGTTAGAAGGACTGGTACGTAGATCCTCGAGGATGTATATCACTGGTGCTTCGCTTAAGGTGCCGATTATTACCATATTCTTACGCAAGGCCTACGGACTTGGTGCAATGGCGATGTGTGGCGGCAGCACACATGAGCCACTGCTGTCATTAGCTTGGCCGAGTGCAGAATTCGGAGCCATGGGATTAGAAGGAGCTGTTAAACTCGGGTATAAAAAGGAAATAGAAACCGCCGGAACGACTGAAGAACAGGAAGCACTCTTTGACAAGCTCGTTGATCGAGCTTATCAGCGTGGCAAGGCTATACATGTGGCAAGCATGTTTGAGTTTGACGAAGTTATTGATCCAGCGGATACTCGTAGATGGATCTGTGCTGCCATGTCCAAGCAACACATACAACCAAACTCTAACAGAATCATTGATAGTTGGTGATGTCATATTCTCAAGAAGAAATGAATGGAGCTGTGATTGAAGCATATCGCATCTTGATCAGCAATCGATATCAATATCATTACTTGTCGAGCCATTATGATATTCCAGAATCTTTTGAAGCAGACCGGATTGAGCTTTTCCGAGACTTTTTCCTAGATTATATCTATCCTCCAGTTGAAAAACGTAAAGAACTCGACAAGGCATTTGACAGCCTGGATCAGCACATCAAAAATCCTAAAAGCTTATTGACTATACTCGTAGACTCCAGTCGTATCATCTTTAAGTATGGTAGGCACTTACCTAAAATATTGAATGCAGCTCTCAAAGCACTTCGATCCTTCCGAAGAGCGAACAAATTTGAAGATCGACTTATCAAAAAGGCATTGGAATTAGATGTACAAATCCCGATCTCCCAGGGAGATCTCAAGAGGTTAGTCGCCTCCTTACCGAAGTCTGATGTCATGGGCTTTATCAATGAGTCCAAGTCATTATTTGAGATCATACAGGATAAGAAGCTCGTCACTAAAATTATCGAACTCCTCACTCAACTTGTCAGTAGGATGAAGAAGAGTTCCGTATATGCGCAAGCTGAAGTAAGTGCTTTTCAGATCGGGTTGGATATCATATCTGGGAGCTATGAGCTATTTAACTCTCTGAGTACGTCAGAATCGAAGCAGTTATTTGATTTGGGTGTGCAGATCGAGCGTAATGAGATAGAGCAGATTTATAACGCGCACGGTAAAACTACGTATAGGTAATTCTATCGTTGTCGATCTCAGATTAATAATCTTAAATTCAGTAGCGGTAATTCCACAAGACTTGCTAGTAAGCATTCTTTGTTAAGATAGAAAGAATCGGCTCTACGAGATCACTCCACAAATCTCCACTGCCAGCTACTCTTGATAGGCACCAACCATTTGGAGAACAGCTCTCCTTTTGTTTTGATGAGATTATTGAAGACCAATGACTCTTCAGTGACCTTCCCCATCTTATAGTGTTGTGGTAATTCGTTCATATTAACACCTTCCACTTCGGTTCCTTTAAGGAAATAGAAGTGCTGCCGATCCATGACGTTAGTATCGAGTTGATCTCCGACATTTTGAATATATCGTGTCAGACTATCTATTGAGCATCCGGAAGCATTATTAGATTGCTCTTCATCTAAGACGATCACTATGAAGCGATTGTAGAATACCGCACCATGCGCATTGAGCTGTCTATTATGGGCTGTCCATTGTTCTAAAAAGCTTCGGATCTGCTCTGAAGCTATAAAGACATCTTTTTCACTCAACTTAGTCTCTGACTGAAAAATCCAAACTCGAGAAGAGTCAGACATCATCTCCAGTTCAACTGGGATTTGATCTATAGTATAATTAGAGACCATTGGATTGCACGATCAATTCTGAAATGTCATATACCATCACCTCTTCTTGTTTCTCTTTAGCTTTAATACCGTCCATGAGCATCGTAATACAGAATGGGCAGTTAGCCGCGATTATATCGGGATTTTTAGAAAGTGCTTCTTCAGCACGCTCTGTATTGATGCGCTTATCACCTGGCTCATCTTCCTTAAACATCTGAGCTCCACCTGCACCACAGCATAGGCCATTCTGACGTTTGCGATCCATCTCAATGAAGTTGGCATCGAGCTCGTAAAGGATAGCACGTGGTGCCTCATACTCCCCATTGACACGTCCGAGATAGCAACTATCATGGTAAGTAACTCTCTTACCTGAGAACGCACCACCTTCGATCTTTAACTTACCCTCATTGATCAGACTTTGGATGAGTTGTGTATGATGCAATACTTCATAGTTTCCACCCAACTTAGGATATTCATTTTTTAACGTATTAAAACAGTGCGGACAGGCAGTCACGATCTTTTGTACTTTGTAGCTATTGAGTGTTTCGATGTTTTGTATGGCTGTCATCTGAAAGATAAACTCATTACCAGCACGTCGGGCCGGATCTCCAGTGCAGCTCTCTTCATTACCGAGTATTGCAAAGCTAAGACCCACCGAAGAGAGAATCTTAGCAAATGCCACTGATACCTTCTTGGCTCGAGCATCAAAACTTCCAGCACAACCTACCCAAAATAAGATCTCGGGATTCTCGCCAGAAGCAACATATTCGGCTATCGTTCTTACTTTCATGGATTCTTCTTTTAATTTATTGGCCTATGATTCCTCAATATCTGCAGTCCAAGCATCACGAGCATCAGGTAGCTGCCAAACAGCTCCTCCACTCTCCATACTATTGAACATCGGCAGCCAATCTGTAGGCCCCGCTGAATTAGTCAATATTTCATATCTTCTCATCTCCAGAATCGGCTCCAGTGGATTAATCATCACAGGACATGCTTCAACGCAGGCATTGCAGGATGTGCAAGCAAATAATTCTTCTTGAGTAATCTTGTCAAACAGCGATAAACCATCATCAAAATTAGCCTTGGTTAAGACCTCACCTCCTTTCTCCGCATTGATATACTCGTTATTGCCCGATTCAATTTTCTTACCGACTTCTTCAGCACGATCTCTGATATCCATCATAATCTTACGAGGAGATAACTTCTTACCAGTCAGGTTAGCTGGACAGACAGAAGTACAACGCCCGCACTCAGTACAGGTATAGGACTCTAATATGTTCTTCCAACTTAGGTCCATAATGTCCTTAGAGCCAAACTCTGGAATATCCTCACTCATTTCACCTGCATCAGACTCTTCAATAAGGCCCATCATGGACTTAACCTCATTCATAATAGCGGGCATGTTATTCATCTCTCCTCGAGATTGATTCTTGGAGAAATATACATTAGGGAACGCCAAAAAAATATGGAGGTGCTTAGAATATGGAAGGTATATGATAAAACCAAACACAACCATTATATGCAACCACCATCCAAAGCGTTCAACAACGTGAAGCGCTCCTTCTGATAATCCACCGAATAGAGCTGGACCGAGCCAACTACTCACAGGCAAAGTCCCTGTATCAGGGAAATGTGCAGGATCCATCTTTTGTAAGAGTACATCTGCACCGTTCATACTGAATATGCCGATCAACAGTAAAATTTCACCATAGAGGATCAAATTGCCATCAAGCTTTGGCCACCCATTCATCTCGGGCTTTATAAATCGAGGTACCTTTAAGATGTTACGTCGCCACAAAAAGATAATCGTAGAGACAAAAGCTAATAACGAGAGTATTTCGATAAACCCTATTATTACAGTATAGAGTACACCAATCTTATCCGCAAAAAATCGGTGCACGCCCCCAAAACCATCAATGAAAATCTCTATTAGCTCAATTTGAGTCATCAAGAAAGCAACATAGATGAAGAGGTGCAGGATTGCTGGAATGAATCGTTTAAACATTTTCTTTTGTCCAAACGCTACGAGTAAAACATTTTTCAACCGCCAACCGCTGTCACCACGGATATCTTCGTCTTTACCCAATCTTATGTTGCGATATACCTTACTGAATTGCCTAAAGGCAACGAAGAACACTACCGCACTAAGGAGTATAAATAGGATCTGAGAAATGCTCATTACTATGGCGATTGTTTAAAATTCTTAAATGATAACTTTGCTGTGTACATATGGTTCGTTGTAATGCAATGTACTGCGACTCATAATAGACAAAATAATCATATGATTATACTCAATGATAAACAAATCAAACAAAAGCTGACGAGACTTGCTTTTGAAATTATTGAACAAAATAGTTCAGAAACGGAGATCATATTAGCTGGTGTAAACAACAACGGTTATGCCTGTGCTAAACTCTTGAAAAAAGAGTTGAACAAAGCAAAGGTGACAGATGTAAAATTCACCTTAGCACAAATCAACCTCAATCCTGCACAACCTACTAAAGATGGGGTGAGTATAAATCTATCCGATGATGCCATCAAAGACAAGGTAGCCATTGTAATTGATGATGTCGCTAATACTGGCAGAACCTTATTCTATGCTTGCTTGCCATTCATCAATACGCTGGTCAAGAAGCTACAGACTGCAGTACTGGTAGATCGCACTCATAAAGCTTATCCAGTAATGGTGAATTACATTGGTTTGTCATTAGCAACAACCCTAAACGATCATATTCAAGTAGATCTCAGTAAGAAATCGGGATTTCAGGCGTCGGTTGAGTAAGAGAGGATATAGATCCATTCTCAGATAGTGTAGAGTACTATCCTTTAAAACGCTCCATATATTCCTTGACAGGACGGTAGAGCTCCTCTACTCCATCGATTAGCGGTGCAACAACGGGCATTTCTAATTCACGCTCCATAACGATCATTATATTCCTAAGCTCTGCACGCTTAAGGTTACTACCATGAGTAACCGTAATAGCAATGACTTCGGCTCCATACTGGTTAATCAACTTGATCTCATTGCGTGCAGATGGCAGTAATATCTTCAAATCTTCATATCCTTCGAAATAGATACGTTCAGGACTGACTTGAAGGACAACGCCCTTAGCATTTCCTGATAACAGAAATTCGCTACCTCCAGGTCCCGATGGGTTCCTCAGAGAAGACTGTCCTTCTATCAATATGAGCTCTGGCTTTTCTTGAACGAAACAGTTAACTATTGACTTTTCTATTTCACCAGAGGTAAAATCGTTCAGCGTTGAATCGAAAATAAATCCATGCTTATACCCTTGTAGCCATCCGGTTTGACCCGTATAGATCATTTCCGTCTTAAGCTGGCGCTCGTTGCACATGGCATGGAGCATCCCTGTAGTAGTCCTTTTGCCAAGTGCACAATCAACACCGAGAACAGCGATAATAGGGCAATCGACCTTATATATATCCCCTTGCCAGAATTGAAGATCAACAATTGACTTAGGTTTACGAATATCTACAAGTTGTACTCCATGCTTCTCTGCCAAAGCTGACAGAGCTGGCACATCATTAATATAATCATGTAGGCCATTGATCACATTGCAACCACTTGATATAGCTTCCTTAAGCTCAGGCTTAAATGAATCAGGCATCAATCCACCGTGAGTAGCTACACCTATGATCAAGTTTTTTACTCCCTCAACTGATTCAAGGGCTTCGGCAACGGAAGGGTAAATAGTCATGTTTAATTCATTCCCATCCATCACAGTGCCTGCATCCTGACCCGCAAACTTGTTATCCACTACGCCCACTATATCATATCGAGATGTAAATCTCAGGAGGCCATGGCAGGTCTTCGCATTGACAGTATCTAAATATCCATGAGTCAATACAATCGCTTTCTCCATATCTATGTTACTATATTAGTTCTACGCTTAAACCATTACTGGTTAAATCTGGGTACAAAATACCATCCTTCACGTAAAAACCACCAGTAGCAATATCCCTAGATAGATCAAAACTGCCATCGAGGTCAATATACTTAGTATGAAAACATGAATAAGCCGCATTAAGAGCTGCGGAGATACTTACACAGCTTTCATCCATACAACCCCACATCAAAGCGACTTTATTTAACCTGGCTACATCTGCCACTCTAATAGCTTCAGTAATTCCGCCACACTTCATCAATTTTATATTAAAAATCCCGTATGGCAGTGGATGAATAGACAGTTTCATAGCATCTGACATTTTCTGACAATCCTCATCACCACAACATATGGATCGCACATTGGCATCCAAATATCGTAGAAGCTCGTAGTCCCCTTTGAGAAATGGTTGTTCAAAAAATTCGACTGGATCATTTTCGGTAGCAAGAATGAATGATTTCAGTTGTTGTGTTGCAAAACCTTGATTAGCATCAACACGGATAGCAACTTCACTAGGAGTACTCTCTCTAAGTTTCTTGTATCGTTCGAGGTCAGAATGGTAATCATTACCGATCTTAAGTTTGATAGCCTTAAAGCCTCGTTCTACATATTCTATGCCTTCAGCTATAGTTTCCTCTAGGGATTTAATCCCTATTGTAATAGAAGTTGCTAAAGGTTTGATACTTACTCCTAAAAATTTAGAGATATGTATACCGATATGACGACAGAACAAGTCATGTAAGGCCATATCAATAGCAGCAAGTAAAGCTGGTCGAGCAGCAAACTGTATTGATGCTCGATAGATTAACTGCTTGAAAGTCCTATAATCGTGATCTTTAAGTAGCGCAATTATTTCATCATTAAGCTCTGCAACATCAGATGTTATGGCCTCACCAGTAACATGTATAGATGGACAGCCAGTTCCGATACCTATGTGCTTATCTGTCTCAATTATTAAGACATAATTCTGAACGGCATCGTGTTTAACATAAGCGACCTCATAAGGTCGAGTGAGTGCAAAGTCCTCTACCTGTAATGATATCTTCTTAATCTTCATTACCAGAATGTGTGAGTTCCTAGGTAGGAAATTAAATAATACTAGTGTTAGGTATAAGCTAAATAGAAAAGGAGATCAATGCTGATCTCCTTTTATTCTTTTAGTAACGTCTTCTGTCGTAGCCGCCACCGCCGCCACCACGGTTTCCACCACCGCCGTAGCCACCACGGCCACCGCCGCCGCCTCGATTGAAGCCGCCGCGTCCGCCGCCGCCTCCTGGAGGATTAGCTTTTTTAACCACAATAGTACGTCCGTCTAGCTCTGAGTCGTTAAGCTCAGCGATAGCGCTTTGACCTTCTTCTTCGTTAGGCATTTCAACGAATCCGAATCCTTTTGATCGTCCTGTATCACGATCCATAATAACTTTAGCAGAATCCACATCTCCATACTGCTCGAACAGAGATTGTAGATCATCGCCAGTTGTCCCGTAGGATAAC
>CAZAXY010000069.1:0-20908 GCA_964489125.1 uncultured Saprospiraceae bacterium | reverse complement strand
AACAATACTAACCCGCTATGAAGGCCATCCTACGGATAGGATTTATTCTGCTTTTTCTCGGGGCCGTAGCAGGATACATGGGCTACAAGTGGATATTTGAGCCCAATACGAATATCTCTGAGCCCTACGAGCTATATATCAAAAGTCAATCGTCCTATGAAGATTTACAAAATCAGCTTATAGCAGATTCTGTGTTAGTCAACAGTTGGTCCTTTACTCAAGTCAGTAAATTGATGAAATATGGCCCTGATCAGGTTCCATCAGGCAGATATATCATCCAGCCCGACTGGTCCAACAAACAAATTATTTCTGCACTGCGAGCAGGTCGTCAGTCCCCGATTAAACTAACCATCAGCACTGCTCGAACTGTCGAAGATATTGCTGGCGTAGTTGCTGCAAGGATAGAACCAGACTCGACAGAGATCTTGGCGCTCTTCAATGATGACTCACTCATCGAAGCCTATGGATTCACACCGGAGACGATCATTTCTATGATTCTCCCAGATACCTATGAGATGTATTGGAATACCGATGCCAGGGGATTCTTCTCCAAGATGAAAGGTGAGTATGACAAATACTGGGCTAAGCACACTGAGCGAGTCGATGCTCTCGACATGTCACCGGCAGAGATCTCTACACTTGCGTCTATTGTCGAAAAAGAAAGTAATAGCATTTCAGAACGGCCTATAATTGCAGGAGTTTATCTGAACAGGTTAGAGCAGGGAGTAAAACTTCAAGCTGATCCGACGGTAGTATTTGGTATTGGAGACTTTACCATACGCCGAGTTTTAAATCGGCATCTTGCACAAGATACGCCTTATAATACCTATCTCCATGAAGGCCTCCCTCCTGGCCCGATATGTATGCCATCCAAATCATCTATAGAAGCAGTTATTAATGCTGAGGAACATGATTACTTGTTTTTCTGCTCTAAACCGGGTTACAATGCTGGCCATGCATTTGCCGTCGACAATCGTCAGCATGAGCGCAATGCTGCCGTATATCACAGATGGTTGAATCAGGAAAGGATATTGAGGTGAGATTCTATTCTAAAGAAGTGCCGCTATACATAGGTTACTCCGTATATGTATCCGCCCCTATCTGAGAAATGCATCGAATATAATGTTCTCAGAGTCCACCGAATTGTGGGAAATCTAATATCAGTTCGTGGTCATACCTGCCCGCCGTAGGAGGGGACACGCGAACAGCGGTTGACTTGGAGGAGTTAACTCTAACTCAATTGGTTTATTTGTTATTATAAAGATATCAAGTGCAATCTATTATGAAGAAGGGAATTGAATGGGCTCTTTTGAGTAAGTGTAGGGGGAGACCTATTATTCGTAGAACAAGGGGATAAATCCCATTGGAAAGTATATCTACATTGGTGTTATCTCAACTTCTGATTTCAAGGGGTTAAAACCCCTTGGGAAGAAGTGGAAGTGGAGACATTTCTCATGAGATGATTTCAAGGGGTTTTAACCCCTTGGATGGGTACTTCCGTATTGATGTCATCACCAACTATCCCTTCAAGGGGTTTCAACCCCTTGGCAGAGTCGGAGGTGGAAACAACATTCAATGGGTTAAACTCCCTTGAAAGAAGAATATCATTCAATTACAAAGGAAGAGATGAGTCCGTTTAACTCTTCACTTTCTGCCAGTCCATGTTTCTCACGATTCCTTTTGATATAGTTGACGGCGTTACTAAAATATGAATCTCGCTGTGAGAAGCTACTTACTTCTGGACCTGCTATTTTCCAGTTATCGAGATTGGCAGAAAAAAACTTCTGTGACCAGAAGGCACCTTTTCTGCCATTCGACTTATTGTACTTAAAGGCTGATTTTCCTTTAATGATCTTGACCATATTCGGTAATTCAGGTTCTTTACTTTCTATGACCATGTGGACATGATCTCTGCATACATTGTATGCATAGCAGGAGATATTACTCTCAATGAGGATGCTCTTAATAATTGATGTCAATTCAATTTCATCATCAACCTCAAGGTACTGGACAGGTCCGGATCGTATCCTCAATTTAGTCATTCTGCGAGATGTGTGAGAATTGTGTAAAGTGAGTACGATGTGATATAATGATGGATGTTCATCCATGTAATTAAAGGTACGGATATATTCAAGGGGCTGAAACCCCTTGGGTCGGATATTTCCGTACTGGTGTTATCTCCAACCATCGACTTCATGGGTTGAATCCATTTGAGATGAGATACATCTACATTGACTTCATCTCCAACCACTGACTTCATGGATTGAAACCCCGTAGGATGAGATATTTCCACATTGATCTTATCTCCAACTACCCAGTTCAAGGGGTTTTAACCCCTTGGGGACGACATGCTTATCTCACCAAAGTGAATGAACCATGATCTCGTATTTCCATCTGTGCGCTGATCAACTCAACGCTATACACATAGACTCCAACCGCTAGCTCCTCCCATATTTGAGGATCAGGTATGCACAGCTGACGATTTTCCAGCGGGCCGATTACTTGTGCGACGAGACCTCCCCATCGGTCATATACATTGATCCTGCCGCTGATGAAACCATCCGTGGCAACATGGACACAAAGATTACCATTAACTGGGCTACCCACTCTGATCGCATTGGGTAGATAATAGTTCGTGTTCAGCGGTTGAGTGGGTAGTTGTTGGGTAGTATCAATAATGGGCGGATCAGTAATCGTGGTACTATCTACGGGCATCATATTCATCATGGTATCCATGGTCATAGTATCCGACATTGTCGTATCCATCATCATACTATCCAAAGGTATCGCCTCAAGTTCTATCGATCCAGAGAATACACATCCCAAGGTATCTACGATCTCATAGCTGACCGTCTCAGACTGACCTGCTACAATGTTGAGTTCAGTACATAACACATCAAGGCACTCTTGATCGTTGACACTTGTCCAGTTGACTTGGTCGATTCGATTTGGATCTCTTATAGCGAGTTCTATCAATAGGGTATCGCCAACAGATCCAGAGATCATCATAGGCGCAGAGATGTCAAGGTCAGATTCTGCAATCGTGATCATCAGTGTTTCAACACAGGCTTCATCAGTGATAATTTCTGCGCTAAATGAGCCCGATCCCAATTCTATAAAATCATCCAATTGATAACTTGTACCATCCAAAATGAATGTCCAAGATGATTCTCCATTGTCAAAGAGACTAGTTGGAATGAAGCCGAAGGTCTCATCCGCACAGAGTTGAACTGGCAACAGTCCGATATCACCTATATCTATTGACACCTCATCTATGTTGAAAGTAATGGTATCCGCACAACCTTCATCATTGACTCCTATGAGCTCATGACTGCCCGGACCATACGAATCCCCTGAATTAACTGCAATACCATCCAATGTAGTCAAGCTAAAAGCTGTACTACTGATTATCATAATCGCCACAGAATCTCCGCTACAGGCTACAAATTCACTTTGTGTGCTATCGATCGTGATTTCAAAAGGAGCAACCTCAGGAATCGTAAATGATCTCGTCGTACTACAGCCGCTAGTATCTCTGATCAACAATTCATAATCCCCAGCAACTAAACCGTCAATTGTCGGGTCTGTGTAGGTCATGCCGTCTATCTCATACTGCAGGTCAACGGCGCTACTCGACACCTCAATAGCGCCTAAGTCACCTGAGCATGTGGGTGGCGAGATCAATAGGCTATCAATATCGATTGATGACGATTCACTTGTGACTGCAAAAAATAAGGTGTCAGAAGCGCAAATCTGATTAGTAGCTACTACCCAATAGTCTCCTGGGCTTAATTGGGCAAGGCTTGTCTCAATTCCGTCGGTACGATCACCTGTTGACCATTCATATTCCAAGGACAATCCTGAGATATAGTTAGGCGCTATCGTCGTAGTACTCAATCCACCATTTTGACAATCAGCGCTACTCTGGTGCACAACACTGAGTGCCAGCTGCTCAGATCCAGCTACCACAATACGCTCCGTCTTATTACAACCGAGACTATCCCATACCGTCACCTCATAGCTCCCTGCTCCAAGATCTGACAGCACTTCGGTAGTATCGCTGGCAAAATTAATCCACTCAAAGGTGTACGCTCCAGGTGGATCCAAGATCAACTGAATTGAACCATCGAATCCGCCACACGAAGGCTCCCGTATTTGTGGCTGTAACTCAAACTGTGGGATATCTAATATTTCAAATTCTCTAGTGATTGTACAGTTGGTATTACTAGCTGTAACTGTGTATATTCCTGGAGATAGGTTCTCCTGACGGGTAATCTCGGTATTGTCTCGATCAAATATTCCTGCTGGCCCATGACTCCATTCTATTTCAACTGGAAAATCACCCATTCCTGAATTTGGAAAACCTGATCTGGCAATAGGTATTGAAATTTCTCCCTTGTTCTCCAAAGAACAAGTGTGCCTTACTTCAATCCTGCTTTCCGCCCATTCCAAACGACCTATTCCAGTGGGCATTTCAGCTTGGAAAGATGAATCAAGTCGACATCCTATTGTATCAGTTAGATAGATGCTATAGACACTGTTAACGTTCAATGGCTCTACAAAAATAAAATCATCGGAGTTTAGCGTATCTGATTTCTCAAGAGAACCATTCTCAAACATCTCAACGAACAATGGAAGTTGTTCTAAATGATTTCGACCCCAGACAACTATTGATGAGGAAAAAAAACAACCGTCACCAGCTCGTGAAAAAGTTTCATCATGCCAACTTAATCCACTTCTTGAGCATGGCACAGATATGAATCCATCAAAAAGACATTCATCTAAGATAAAGGGTTCGGTATTAATGACAATGGCAGGCGAAGCACCCGTTTCACTCGCTCTCTGAAGTTTGCAACTTCAGAGCAGTATTACAATCTAAGTCATTATATATCCTTGCTCGACACCAAAATCAATTATTTGAACGTCCATCAGCACATCTTCTGAACCAAAATAATTCTTAGCACTACTGTACACGTAATCTGCAGGGTTACTCACAATTCCTGCTACAACAGGATTATTATGTATATAATTAATCTTTTGAGCGGTAAATCGTGGATGAAGACAAACTTTAGGATTATTGCCTTGTTTCCATAGCTGATATTCCTTGTTGTTACTGTTGTACTTAGCATGGTACTTGAAGATTACTTCTAACCATTCTTTTCAACTTTCACGATTACTTTCCATTATCCACTTCAATAGCCCTTTCGCTGTATATTTTTTCATATCCCGTATTATAGAAGATAGGCCGTCTGATTCCGCATCAGCAGCCACGACCATATGTATATGACTGGACATAATGACATATGCATTGATGATCAAGCCCTTATTCACTTGACAATACTTGAATGACTCTATAATAATATCTCGACATTCCTTGCGGCTAAATAAATCAACCCAACCAACTATAGTCAGTGTAAGGAAATGGGTCTCGTATTGATCTGATATAATATATCCGCCTCTATCTGACATAGGCATCTAAGATAATGTTCTCTGAGTGAACAGTGTTGTAGGTTATCTAATATGGGTTCGAGGTCGGAGACACTCGAACAGCGGTTTGATTGTTTATGCTGTGGTTACAGACTTAGGAGAGCGGTGGCGTCCTTCAAAACATAAAAACTAAAGTGGCTTTCGATAAATAATCATATTAGTTCGAAGACACAGTCATTCGAACAGCGGTCAGTTGATTATGCCGCTATTACAGACTTAGGATAGCGCAGGGCTAAATAAATCAACCCAACCAACTATAGTCTGTGTAAGGAAATGTGTCTCGTATTGATCTGATATAATATATCTGCCTCTATCTGACATATGCTTCTAAGATAATATTCTCGAAGTCAACATTGCCATCGCTCTCTGAAGTTTGTAACTTCAGAGCACTATTATTCCACTCGCTCTCTGAAGTTTGCAACTTCAAAGCAGTATTACAATCTAAGTCATTATATATCCTTGCTCGACACCAAAATCAACTATTTGAACGTCCATCAACACATCTTCTGAATAAATATAATTCTTAGCACTACTGTATACGTAATCTGCAGGGTTACTCACAATTCCTGCTACAACAGGATTATTATGTATATAATTAATCTTTTGAGCGGTAAATCGTGGATGAAGACAAACTTTAGGATTATTGCCTTGTTTCCATAGCTGATATTCCTTGTTGTTACTGTTGTACTTAGCATGGTACTTGAAGATTACTTCTAACCATTCTTTTCAACTTTCACGATTACTTTCCATTATCCACTTCAATAGCCCTTTCGCTGTATATTTTTTCATATCCCGTATTATAGAAGATAGGCCGTCTGATTCCGCATCAGCAGCCACGACCATATGTATATGACTGGACATAATGACATATGCATTGATGATCAAGCCCTTATTCACTTGACAATACTTGAATGATTCGATAATAATATCTCGACATTCCTTTCGACTAAATAAGTCAACCCAGCCAACTATGGTCAGTGTCAGGAAATGTGTCTCGTATTGATCTGATATAATATATCCACCTCTATCTGACATATGCTTCTAAGATAATATTCTCGAAGTCAACTGTGTTGTGGGTAATCTAATATGGGCTCGAGGTCGGACCTGTCCGCCGTAGGAGGGGACACTCGAGCAGCAAAAATTGTAATTGCCGTGGCAGCAGACTTAGGATAGCGGAGATTATGCTGTGGCTACAGACTTAGGATAGCGTAATGGATTCAAACAGTCGTGGTTACAGACTTAGGATAGTCAATTAGTATTCAAGAGGAAAATCTTGACAACACTTAGACGCAGGCACAGCCTACGCCGAACGGGGGGTCAGAGACACTCGAACAGCGGCGATATTACTCTTGTTCTGCTTTCATATTAGTTCGAAGACACAGTCATTCGAACAGCGATAGTCACATAGCGGGGGCTCCAGACTTAGAATAGCGGTTGAGTAGTCAATTAATAAAGATTGAATTTCATGCTACAAACAGCGTAGTAAATCTTGGTGAATAATAGATATATCACATGCGTAGCGAAACGCTTCGCATAACGACTTAGTTCACGCAACGAACAACGTAGTCTACACCGAACTAAGGATATCATCTAAATCAAACCTGATTTTGCGTGTAACCAGTAGGGCTCCTACACCGAACTGAGGGCTCAGCCGGCTCCAGCCTACACCGAACTGAGGAACCTTACCGTGAGCCTATGTGCTCTATTCAGTATTTCCAAAGCTTTCAAAACGCAATAATATTATGTTCAGAGATTTTACTTCTTCTGTAGTAAAATATGATTAGTATCATTCAAAAGTTCGATTATTAATCTATACTCACCTTCATTTATTACCTTATCATCGCGAATTATTCTATCAATTGTTCTTTTATTCTTTTTTGAATATTTGCTTCTTAATTTGGCTAACTCCTCATCTTGAGGCATACTTTGATCTAGAGACATTTCTAACAACAAGTCTATGTATTCTTTCAAATCCCTAAGCTTATTCTTCTTATATGACGGAACCAATAAATTCGACTTAAAACTTGACACATTTATAAATTTGAAATTACATTTCTCCATTTTATCAAGTATGCACAATAGATCTATATATATGTTATTAATCAAAGCACCTTTCGAGATATACTTAAATTTCCCAGTCACCTGATTAAACGCCAAATATTTATTGCCATCGGATAAGACATATGATCCTATAGTGGCAGCTGAGCCAACTGCCCCAAATGCCTCTGTTATATAATGAGTAGCCACAGAACCATCATGTGGTGATGTGACTTCTACTTTCAAAACCAAACTTTTAGCCACAGGGGGATCTGGTTGCTTATTTTGCTCAAATGCGGAATGCATAGCATCATTTACCAAAGCTATGACAAGGCCACGAGAGGCGCCCTCTAAAACATTTGAGTCTGTTATTAAAGCTCCAAAGGCCCCTCCAACCGCACCGCCAGCAGCTGTCCCGATCAAAGATTGAGAAAACTCGTGCCCTCCCAAGTGCGCAAAGACAGTTCCGAAACTACCCGTGGCAAAGCCGGTTAGTGATGATTTATAGACGGCTTGGCATGTCTCCAATTGCAGATAGAATACTTTCGGCAAAATCATCTTAATACTCAATGTATATTATTAAATTAAGACAACCATAAGAATCCTCGTTGCAAGAAAAGCTTCGACTTCAGCACATAAAGCTATATTATGCTGGCTGCCAAAAAGTAGATCGCAAGGGTAATAAAAACGAGGATGACACTCATGGTCTTAGCATGTCGCCAAGGAACAAGCGCGACCACTCCTACATCTTGTATCTTGAATGGCTCTTGGACTGGATATAGTTTAGATACTCCAATCATCACCACCATATTAAGGACAAACTCTATGCCCCATATATGTACAAAATGAATATCTACGGCCAATACGAAGTACATCAGAATATAGAATAACAAACCAAATAATAGTCCTGCCATAGCTCCTGCTGCCGATACCTGAGGCATAAAAAATCCAGCAATAATCACAGAAGCAATAGGAATGAAAAATATACCATTGAGCTGTTGGAGCAGTTGATACAGACCATCTGGCGCATGCGCTATATATGGAGCAATGCCTATCGCAAAAACGGCTAATACAAATGAACATAAACGCCCAAAGAAAACCAACCTCGACTCAGCTACCTCCTGATTAATATAGCGCTGATAAAAATCTACACTAAACACCGTGGCAGCACTGTTCAATGCGCTGTTGAAGGTGCTCAGGATAGCACCCACAATAACCGCAACAAAAAATCCTGTCATCCATGTCGGCAAAACCTTCTTAACGAGATGTGGATAGACTAGGTCTGGGCTATCATAGAGACGATCCCCAAAGTAGTAGTATCCTATCAAGCCAGGAAGCACAATTACCAAGGGTATCAATATTTTAAGGGCTCCAGTATAGAGCAAACCTTTCTGAGCTTCTTTTAAGCTTACTGCACCTAATACTCGCTGTATTATAGATTGATGCATCGTCCAAAAATAGATCTGATTGATGATTAAGCCTGTAAATAACACACTGAATGGAAGGATAGCCTGTCGGCTACCTGGTCCAACTGATGGCTCGTCAGAGATCAGCTGGAACTTCTCAGGGGCATGAGCAAATACATGGTGCATGCCAGAAATCATAGAACCACCTCCAATCTCCATCAAGGCAATAATAGGTACTGCTAATCCTGCTACAAGCAGCCCGAATCCATTAATCGTATCGGTATAGGCCACCAACTTCAGGCCACCAAAAATAGCGTATACAGCACCCAATGACCCTACCAATACGACTGTAAGCCAGATCCCTTGAGTCTGAGTTATATCAAGCAATTCAGAAATCTCAAATAGACTCTCAATATTGAGGGCACCAGTATAAAGCACAATAGGTAGCAACGTCGTAACGAATGATATGATGAGCAGTAAGGCTACCAGACCTCGGATCATACCATCAAACCGTCTTTCTAAATATTCCGGTATTGTAGTCAAGCCCATCTTGAGATATCTGGGGGCAAAATAAAGCGCTCCGACGATGAGTGCCAATGCAGAAGTAACCTCCCAGGCAATGATGATCGCTCCATTCTTATATGCCGATCCATTCATGCCAATCAGATGCTCTGTAGATATATTGGTGAGCAACATCGAGCCTGCAATTACAATGCCTGTGAGGCTGCGCCCCCCTAAGAAATAACCATCCTTGCTATTAAGCTGAGATTTGCGCATCTGCCAAACAGAAACACCAGCCACCAAAACAGTAAACAACAGAAAGCTCAACATCTGTATCAACATAGTCGAAGTTTGATCTTTAAGATAGGAATTGATTGAGGTAAGACGCATATCTCGACTCAATATCAGCAACTGGAGGTAGATATATCCCATGATGCTCAACTACATAGGATGCCGCGCTATGAGCATAAGCTCCTGCGAGCAAGAGACTTTGGGTACGTTGATAATGTACCAGGAAACTTGCTGCAAAAACATCGCCAGCACCAGTTGGGTCTAGCTCAGTTACTGGAAAGACTGGCATCTCCAGGACGGCTTTATCACGGTAGATAAGAACAGGGTTTAATCCATTTGTTACGATGACGGTATCAACAGCCTTACACAGTTTATCTAGCTCAGACCGATCACCATCTATATCATCTAAACTCAAAAAAACCATATCAATACCTGCTAACAACTGATAATCAAGGCCCTTAGACGTAATCAATCCTGATTCTGGATCTTTCTGTCGCAACCACCCCTGAATCGAGGCCGCAACAAAAGCATCAGCAAACAGCGGTACAACAGTTGAATCAAGCTCATCAGCAATCAAACACAGTTTGACAATTGGTATTTGCCTCAGCTCATCAGGAATGTCCTGCGCACCAATAGTTCGTGCTCGTTTATGCATAAATTGTTTTCGACCATTATCTGTATAAATATTCTCAAACTCAGTTGTTAGTTTGGCAATGACGTTATGAGTTTGAATGGAGGAGTCATGGATTCTATGCCAATACTTAAAATCTTCACCAACACTAGTTATCAAGACGGTATGCACCCCTAAATGCGCACTCATCATACTGATATATGATGCGGTGCCGCCCAATCTATGACCTCCTTCTATTCTATCGTGACACATATGTCCTATGCACAATAATTCTGGCAGATATTTCTTTGTAGCAGTCATAAACAGTCTAAGATTGTACTAAAGTCTAACCAAAAGTATTAAGTAAATTGAACTCGTAATTCTAGAGACATGGCAAAATATATCAAGCAGAACTCCCCATTTGTAGTTCCGACAACTGACGGTAAAACCATCCGTGAGCACTTCGGCCTTGCCAGCATCCATGATGGTGATTATAGTGTCGCTCACATGATCGCTCCAGCTCGATGGGGTGAACCGCCTCAGACACCAGAGTTTGACGAGATCACATTTGTCTTCAGAGGTCAGAAGCAGATCATCATTGATGATACCGAGACTGTTATTCTCGGGGCTGGTGAGTCTTTGTTGATCAAGTCTGGATGTAAGGTGCAATACTCCAATCCGTATGATCAGGAGTGTGAATATGTCTCTATATGTATGCCTGCATTTAGTCTGGAGCGAGTACATCGAGAGGATATCTAATCAGATCGTATTAAGTGCTCTGTCAAAATCTTCTATCAGATCTTGTACATCTTCGATACCCACAGATACTCTGATAAGACCATCAGTGATACCGTGAGCGATTCTGATTTCACGATCTATATTGCGATGTGACATCGAGGCCGGATGCATAAGCAGTGTATCTATATCTCCCATGGTTGGTGCTAGTGTTCCCATAGTTTGGGTATCCATAAACCTAATTCCTGCCTCTACACCACCCATAACCTCAAAACACATCATACCCCCAAAATATCGCATCTGTTGTGATGCCAAAGCATGATTCTGATGGTTAGATAATCCTAGATAATTGACTGAAGACACCTTAGCATGGCTTGACAGGAATTCGGCTAATGCCATAGCATTGGCACTATGTTCCCTCATACGTAGATCAAGAGTTTTTAATCCTGTATTAGTAAGCCAGGCGTCCCACGCATTACAATTAGTACCAATCATTTTCATGGCACTCCATACCGCCTTCTTACGATCAAGCCCATGACTAACAATGATTCCAGAAATACCATTACCATGACCATTGATATACTTAGTAGTGCTGTGGATCACATAATCTATGCCGTGCTTCAGAGGTTGTTGTATCACAGGAGAGCAAAATGAATTATCCACAGCAGTAAGCACATTGTAAGTGTTAGCGAGGCGAGCCATCTGAGACAAGTCAATACAATCCAGAGCAGGATTGGAGGGAGTCTCAAAATATATCATTTTAATTTTGGGATCAGATGCTAACATATCGCTTACAGTGTCTATATCACTTAGATCAGTCCATACTACATCAATGCCGTATTGAGGCAGAAAATTCTGAATGACCTCAGTGGTACCTCCATACAAGTTAGCTTGGGACAAAATTTTATCCCCTTTCTTTAAGATTGCAAACATCATTGTGCTAATTGCCGACATACCTGACGAGGTCATCACCCCCCAGCCATCATTATATCCAGTATTATGAGTCTCTAAGTCTGCGATCTTTTGTGCTACAGCATCCACAGTCGGGTTGCCAAATCTGCTATAGAGGTGTTTCTCCATAGGGTGCTCAAAAGCGTGCACAGCGGACTCCACAGACTCAAAGGTGAATGATGAAGTAGGATGAATCGCCAACTGATGAGATGGCGTAGTTTCTGCTGATTTGGGATTCTTCACACATAGAGAGTTCAAACGCATATTGATCTTAATTTGATTCTACTATAACAATTTGGCGAAGATCAACAATTCTGTAGACTAACGACACTTGATCAATGTTGAGAATGTTATTTCAGATGACTTTGCTATATTAACATTCTGGCTGTACAAAGCGAAAATGTTATCGGATAGAAAATCATATCGCCTACTCTTGCAACTATTCTTATGGGTCATACCGATGGCCATGTATGCTCAAGTAGAAATCTGCGATAATACCATCGATGATGATGGTGATGGCATGATCGATCTCAACGATGAAGACTGCTTTTGTGAAACTCAGGTGCCTAAGTCGTTGATTCCAAATCCATCCTTTGAAGAACAAAACTGTTGTCCTTCAGGAAGAAGTCAACTCAATTGCGCTACAGAATGGATTCAAGCATCTCGACCTACGACAGACCTGATCCATAGCTGTGGTTGGGGAGGCTGGGAGCAGTTTGTGCCACCGAAGCCATTTCCTGATGGTGAGGGTATTATGGGATTTAGAGATGGTCGGGCACGTGGCAATATGACCCCAGAATTCGAGTGGAAAGAATATGCTGGAGCATGTCTGATCAATCCTCTAAAACTAGGCACTACCTATAGGATTGAGTTTGATGTTGGATTTGCTGATCGAGAAAGCTCACCACCGATCGATATTACTTTCTTTGGCACCTCGAGTTGTGACTTTTTACCATTTGGCGATGATGATCCACAATTTGGTTGTCCTACTAATGGACCCAATTGGCAGAAATTGGGCGACGTACGTGTATCTGGTGGGAGTGGGAACATATGGTTAAACTCTTTTATTGAGATAACACCTTCTGAAGATATCCATGCCATAGCCATCGGACCACCCTGCGTAGGAACGACAAGTCGGGTGAGTACTTACTACTTTTTTGACAATTTACTATTAGCAGATGTGAAATCATTTGGTCTTGATATTCAAGAAACAGAACATGCCTGCAGTGATAACTATGCACTCTCGGTTATGGCATTCGACGATTTCAATTATCAATGGTATAAGGAGGGCATTGCGCTAGTTGGTGAGAACACTCATCAGCTATCCCGTATGTATGGCGATGGTAGCTATCAAGTCAGAACTCTTGAAGATGGTAACTGCCGACTATCAGAACCATTTGATTATGTGCGTCCTGTTGATCTAGTTACAGCCAATAAAATCATCTGTGATGATGAGCAGTATTCTTTTGGCGATAAATTACTTGCTCAGAGTGGTATGTATGTTGACACGTTTGCTAGCGTTTTTAATTGCGATAGCATTGTTATGCTGGACTTAGAGGTAATCGGTTCTGTATTTGACACCTTGTCCCTAAATTTGTACCAAGGACAATCTGTCAATATCGGTGGTAATGCACTGAGAGGAGAAGGAGCTTTCCCCGTCGTTTTAGAGTCGTCGTTAGGCTGTGACAGCCTACTTATGGTAGAGATCGCATACAGTGATGTGTTTATTCCAAATGTATTTTATCCACTCTCTGTTTCAGGTAATCACATCTTTCGTCCAGTGCTGGCGGATGATCTCGATGGACAAGTACAGATGCAGATCTATGATCGATTCGGTGGTCGTGTATATCATGGATCCGAATGGACTGGTGGGGATTATCCTGCAGGAGTTTACATATATCGTATCGATGTTAACTTCACCCAAGGCAATCCGGAGACCTTTTTTGGCAGTATCACTCTCATCAGATAATCAGCAGTTGCTGACCTTAGTAAGAGTGGTTGAAAAGGAACCTGCTCTCATTTCGGTTATAGTGGATCTGTAAAGGTTGTGCTATCTATAGCCATCATCGTTCATGATAGTATCCACCATTATCATCGAGTCGGTCATCTAAATAACGGCGATCAGCATTTATATGGATTCCCGACACTTCATAAAGGTTGAGATTTTAAACTTCGATGTCTTTGCTATCTTACCAGCAAGACTTAGCTACCAATGTCAAAAGTCAATCCTATTGCACAGCGCTTGCTAATGAAGTTGGCGCTACTAATCATGCCTATCTACATAACAGCGCAGATAGAGATATGTGATAATGCAATTGACGACGATGGTGACGGCATGATCGATCTCAACGACCAAGACTGCTTTTGTGAAATTCAGGTGCCTGAGTCTCTGATCCCCAATCCTTCATTTGAAGAGCAAAATTGTTGTCCATCGGGAAGGAGTGAACTCAACTGTGCTTCAAGCTGGATACAGGCATCAGCACCGACAACAGATCTGATCCATAACTGTGGATGGGGAGGTTGGCAGCAGTTTCCTCCGCCCAGACCCTTTCCTGATGGAGATGGAATTATGGGATTCAGAGACGGAAGATCACGTGGAGATCTGATGCCAGAATTTGCGTGGAAGGAGTATGCAGGCGCTTGCCTCCTCAATCCTCTCAAAGTCGGTACTACTTACAGGATTGAGTTTGATGTGGGTTTTGTTAATGAAAAAAGTTCGCCGCCTATAGACATCACATTTTACGGAACATCCAGCTGTAACTACCTGCCATTTGGTGGTGACGATCCGGAGTTCGGTTGTCCTTCCAACGGACCCAAATGGCAAATATTGGGCGAAGCGGGTGTTTCCGGAGGAGCCGGCAACATCTGGCTAAATACATTTATCGAGATAACACCGATGGAGGACATCTATGCCATTGCCATTGGGCCACCCTGCGAAGGAACAAAAAGTCTATTTAGCACGTATTACTTTTTTGATAACCTAATACTGGCGGATGCGAAGTTTTTTGGGCTCGACATTGAAGACTCCGAGCACCCATGCAGCGATGACTACACCCTATCAGTACTAAACTTTGACAACATCTCATATCAATGGTACAAGGACGGTATCGCAATAGTTGGAGAGACCGAACATGAGTTATCACGCATCCATGGAGATGGGAGTTATCAAGTCAGAACCATAGATGGTGGAAACTGTCACCTTTCTGATCCGTTCCTCTATATCCGCCCTGTTGACGTTGTCCCAGCAAGTCAGAGCATCTGTGATGATGATCAATTCCAGTTTGGTGATCAATTGCTCACCCAAAGTGGGATGTATATTGACACCTTCACGAGTATCTATAATTGTGATAGTATTGTCATGTTGGACCTGGAAGTGATAGGCTCGGTATTTGACACTATAGCGCTTAACCTCTTTCAGGGACAGTCTGTCAATATCGGAGGTAATCGCTTAGGTGGCGAAGGTGCTTTTCCTGTAGTCCTAGAGTCTTCGCTTGGATGTGATAGTCTGCTTATGGTAGAAATTGCCTATAGTGATGTGTATATCCCCAACGTATTTAATCCATTGTCAGCTGTCGGAAATGATATATTTCGACCTGTCATAGCTAATGATCTCAATGGAGTTGTCAACATGCAGATATTTGATCGTTTTGGTGGGCGTGTTTACGTTGGAACTGAGTGGAATGGCGGTGACTATCCTGCCGGGGTATATATGTATCGCATCGATGTGGACTTTTCGCCGGGCAACCCAGAGACATTTTATGGCAGTATCACTCTCATCAGATGATGAGTAGGTGCTGACAATAGCATGAGTGGCTGTGTAGAAATTTACTGGCTCCCGACACTCTGTAGCGTTTGAAATTTTAAACTCAGATGTCTTTGTTAACTTACCTGCAAGACTTAGCTATACCAATGTCAAATGTCAACCCTATTGCACAGCGCTTGCTGATGAAGTTGGCGCTACTCATCATGCCTATCTACTTAACAGCACAGATAGAGATATGTGATAATGCCTTCGATGACGACGGGGACGGCATGATAGATCTCAATGATGAGGACTGTTTCTGCCAGTTTCAAATGCCTGAGTCTTTGATTCCTAATCCTTCATTTGAAGAGTTAGATTGTTGTCCGGCTGCAAGAACTCAATTAGGTTGCGCCACCGATTGGGTTCAGGCCTCAGGCCCAACTACGGATCTTATACATTCTTGCGGCTGGTTAGGCTGGGAGCAATTTCCTCCTCCGCTGCCATTCCCTGATGGCGATGGGATCATGGGATTCAGAGACGGTCGCGTCCGAGGCAACAATTTTCAAGCAGAGTTCAATTGGAAAGAATATGCTGGTGCCTGCCTCCTCAACCCCTTAGAGTTAGGTACTACATATAGAATAGAATTTGATTTGGGGTTTTCTGATCGTGAAAGCTCACCACCAATAGATATTTCTTTCTTCGGCACTACCAACTGTGACTTTCTGCCATTTGGTAATGGCAATCCTGAACTCGGCTGTCCCACAAATGGGCAAAATTGGGTGAAACTAGGTGAAGTCAGGTTATCGGGTGGAAGTGGCAATGTATGGGTCAACAGCTTTATTGACATTACACCTACTACTGATATATATGCCATAGCGATAGGTCCAGATTGCGAACGTACTTCGAGTGATCAAAGCACCTATTACTTTTTTGACAACCTCGTATTGGCCGACGTGGAATCATTTGGGCTTGACATAGTCGAGTCAGAACATCCATGTAGCCAAAACTATACACTTTCAATCTTGGACTTCGCAGACTTTAGCTATCAATGGTATAAGGATGGAATCGCTTTAATTGGGGAGAACTCTGCTGAATTGTCTCGCCTATACGGTGATGGTAGCTATCAAGTAAGAACTTTACAGGATGATAACTGTAGATTATCAGAAGCATTTGAGTATGAACGTCCAGTGTTTATGACTTCAGAAAGTAGAAGTATCTGCGATGATGAAAATTATCCCTTTGGCCCACGGCGGTTGGTGGAGAGTGGTATGTATATAGACACCTTCCGTACTGTCGACAACTGTGATAGTATCGTGATGTTAGATCTTGAGGTGATCGGATCTGTATTTGACACGCTGCCGCTTCAACTGTTTCAGGGACAGACCGTCAATATCGGAGGTAATCGCTTAGGTGGCGAAGGTGTTTTTCCTGTAGTCCTAGAGTCTTCGCTTGGATGTGATAGTCTGCTTATGGTAGAAATAGCCTATAGTGATGTGTACATCCCCAATGTGTTTTATCCGCTGTCAGCTCTGGGCAATGATGTATTTCGACCTGTGATAGCTGAAGATCTCAATGGAGTTGTGAACATGCAGATATACGATCGATTTGGTGGGCGTGTTTACGTTGGGACTGATTGGAATGGGGGTGACTATCCAGCTGGAGTATATATGTATCGCATCGATGTGGACTTTTCGCCGGGCAATCCGGAGACCTTTTTTGGCAGTATCACTCTCATCAGATAATCAATAGATGCTTACATTAGCGTGATAGGTTTACTCTTGCAAAGTAATCAACCAGATCATCTACACAATAATATATTATGCGATACCTCACACATGTTTCAGGTTTGTTGTTTCTATTATTAATGCTTGTGCAGACCGGTATAGCACAAGAAGCCGTACTGGAAAGCATCGATAAGAAAAAAGAAACCTACCACGACATAGCTCACCAGATCTGGTCTTATGCGGAGTTGGGCTACCAAGAAGAAAAATCCTCAGCCTTGCTCAAAAAGACCTTGATAACTGCAGGCTTCAGCATAGAAGAAGGAGTAGCGGATATCCCTACTGCATTTGTGGCCACTTATGGATCTGGCGCACCGGTCATAGGCATACTTGCCGAATATGACGCACTACCGGGCATCTCGCAAGCGGCAGTGCCAGAGCGGCAAGAAGTCGTTAATGGAGGTAATGGTCATGCTTGTGGCCATCACCTATTTGGCACGGCATCAACCGCAGCCGCCATCGGCATTGCTGAATGGATCAATAACACAGGGCATCAAGGCACGGTGAAACTCATCGGCACTCCTGCCGAAGAAGGTGGTGCGGGCAAAGTGTATATGGTACGAGCTGGCATATTCGATGATATTGACGCCGTCCTCCACTGGCATCCTGGCAATCAGAATAGCGCTGGAGCATACTCATCACTGGCTAACACCTCGGCAAAGTTCAGATTTTACGGCGTGGCCTCACATGCAGCAGTCGCTCCCCAGAATGGACGCTCTGCCCTGGATGGCGTGGAAGCTATGAACTATATGGTGAATCTCATGAGAGAACATCTATCATCAGATGCCCGCATCCATTATGTCATCACCAGCGGTGGTGAAGCGCCTAATGTGGTGCCAGAATTTGCTGAAGTCTACTACTATGTCAGACATCCCAATATGAAGGTTGCCAAAGAAGCCTTTGATCGAGTGGTAAAGGCCGCCGAAGGAGCCGCTCTTGGCACTGAAACTCGCATGGACTATGAGATCATCCATGGCGTATATAACCTTATGCCCAATGAGACCTTAGCTCGAGTCATGCACGATAACCTAACTGATCTGGGTGGTTTCACTTATACTGAGGAAGAGATGGCTTTCGCTGAAAAAATTAAACCCACCCTACCAGAGCGATCTCAGCGAGATCTGTCGACCACCTCCAAGATCACCCCGTTCAGAGTGGTCGAAAAAGGAGGTGGGGGCTCAACCGATGTCGGAGACATCAGTTGGGTAGTACCTACCGCCGGACTGAGTACCGCAACATGGGTGCCAGGCACTTCGCCACATACTTGGCAGGCAGTGGCTGCCGGAGGAATGAGCATCGGCCACAAGGGCATGATACTCGCAGCCAAGACAATAGCAACATCAGCAATTGACCTGATCCAACATCCTGAAACGATAGCAGATGCTACTACAGAACTGAAGCGAAGGGTTGGCCGTGACTTCGTATATGTGCCGTTATTGGGAGATCGGGAGCCGCCATTGGATTATAGGAGGTAGGACAATAGTAGCCAGTGGACGAGTAGCGAGTAGCGAGTTGAGAGTATCAAGTTAGCAAGTGAAAAAGTAGCGTAGTATCAGGGTGGGTTTCAGGCTTTTAGCCCATGATTGCGCCATTGTTGCCACGGTTTGGCGCAAATGACGTAAGATTGGCATAGAAATGACGTGGCAGATGAGATAGCGGAAAAATATATTTGGACCTCAATTAATGCACTCATTATGAACAACACAAATCTCGCTGCACGAATTAAAGATCTCAGAAATCGGAAAGGATTCTCGCAGGAATTACTATCTGAAAATTCACAGCTAAGTTTAAGAACAATTCAGAGAATAGAGAAAGGAGAATCAACTCCTCGAGGTGATACGCTAGTGAGGCTAACACAAGCCCTCGGTGTCACTCCAGATGATCTGTTAGAATGGACAGAACATGAGGATAAAGGCTATCTGACCTTAATGAATTTTAGCGCATTAGCATCGCTCATATTCAATCCTGTATTGGGTATTGTAATCCCAGCAGTCATGTGGATTTACAAGAGAGATAAAGTCAAACATGTTGACGATTACGGTAAGAAAATCATCAATTTTCAAATTACATGGGTAATCGTGATTTCAACAATTTTCATTGCTCTGACCAAGAACATATATCTGTACTTTTTTAACGTGAAACATTGGATTTTAACAATATTGACAGCCCTGATTCATGGAAACTATGATATAACGTCAGTTGAGTTATTTGGGCCTTTAATAATGACCTTTCTTTATCTATATAGTCTGGTACTCATCCTTAAAAATTACGCCAGAATCAGACAAGGGAAAGAAGCATGGTATAAACCTGCCATTCCGTTTTTAAGATAAAAGGGGAAATCACTCTACCCTACCAATATCATCACCCCTAAGGCGGCGATGATTGCGCCAGCTATAGTGAGGACCATTTCATTCTCAAGAAGGCTAAGCCCTCTTGCTACTAACATACCTACTGTGCCCATCAAAAACGCACCTAAGGTGTAGCCAGACACATATTTTAGTGCAGTATTAGCTGGGTCCATTTCAGCGCCATGAGCATAGCCATGGAAGGCGCCAAAGATGATCATCAAAATCACTGTGATAGTTATACTGATACGTTTTCTAACAATGATTAGGAGGCCAATAATCAAGACTGAACTGGCAATGGTCTTCTCGACAGCAAGGGTGGCCTCATTGCCTATACCTAATAATCCGCCAACAATCATAGCACCAACGAAAGCTGCCACAGGGATATACCACTGTGAGGGCTTAATGAGATAAGCTAGTATTCCCGCTCCTACAATGGCAATAGCATGATCCATCCCTAATATCGGATGTGTGAACCCCGACATCACCCCATTACCATGACTACCATGTGCAAATAATAGAACTGGTAATAGTGAGATTATAGCTGCTGTAGTTGTCTTTCTAACCATGCTATAATCAACCGAAAATCTCAACAAAATGTTGAAGCACTTGCGCAAAGCTCATGTCGTTGCCATTCGAAGACTCTTTTTTCAAAGATTAAAAGACACTAAATTTCATCAAACGAAGCAGTCTGTGATCATTCATTTACTTTTGACGGATGACCGCTAAAAAAACAACAGATCAAGTAGACGAAGCTTATTTCGAGCAAACTACGATCACAGTTGATCCTAATCAAGAGCAAGTACGTATCGATAAGTTCTTGATGAGTAGACTGGAGAAGGTGTCTCGCAATCGCCTCCAACTAGCGATCAAGGCAGGTGCAGTCCTTGTCAATGATAAGCAGATTAAGTCCAACTATAAAGTTAGGCCTAACGATAAGATCACCGTCGTACTCCCTAAAAACCCCAACAGCCCTGATCATATCATCCCAGAAGACATCCCTCTGGATATCGTTTATGAGG
>CAZAXY010000068.1:4234-21554 GCA_964489125.1 uncultured Saprospiraceae bacterium | reverse complement strand
TGCGCGGATATTTAGTCAAATCATCAGCATTGTTAAACTGGGTAGGATTGACAAATATGCTGCAGATGGTGATATCGTTGTGTGATTTGGAGAGTTTAACTAAGGAGTGATGCCCAGCATGAAGAGCACCCATGGTTGGGGTGAAGCCGATGGTTTTACCTTTAGTTTTATACTCTTCAACAATAGAGAGCATATCTGAGGCGCTTTCAATTTTGCGCATTATTTGCTATTAGTTTTTTTATACCACTTAGCAAGCACTTCTTCACCAAGCTTGCCCTGAGGTGTATAGTCTCGTTCTGGGTAGCCCTCATGGCCTTGACCATTGGGGAACCACTTCCACAGAAATCCTCCCATCCACCAGTCCTCATCCCAAAATGCGCTATATAAAGCACCAAGAGCATTGGCCTGAGCTTTTTCATTGATGTCTAAGTCGTGAACTTTCTTTTCGAGCAGCCATGTCTTTCCGGCGGCGCCGTCTACGCTGAGATATCCATACTCGGTAAATAGTATTGGCCGACCAATCTTCTTAGCATATTTCTCGAGCTTATTAACTACTTGATTCCATCTGAATGAGAGGTAAAGTTGATTGGGCGTATCATATTCACTAAGAGGGAAGTATGCCGATATACCAATGAAATCAAGCATATCCCAAAACGGCACTTTCTCGTAGTCGTCCCAATTGGCTGAATAAGTCAGTTTTCCATTATATTTTGACCTAATCTCTGTTATTAGTTTTCTCCAGAATTGCTCACGCTCTCTGACAGCATTTCTAAATTCTGTACCGACACAGATCATCTCCACGTCGTGCTCAACAGCTATATCGACGAATGTCATGATATACTCTCGAAATGAATCTTCCCATATCTTCCAATCCGACTCTTTCTTGAAATCCATATCGCCGACCCAGGTGCTATGCATCCATACTTGCGGCTTAATCATGATCTTGAGGCCTTGAGCCTTGGCAAGTTGGATAGATTTTATAACGCCTTCTTTGCGTTCGCCCCACCACTGTCTACTTGAGCCATAGGAGACTTTGGGGTTACTGATGCTATTAAATGCAAATGGTACTAAGGCTATCCAATTAGCATTGACCGCCGTTACAGCAGGCATAGGATCAGTGGTATATTCTTGGGGTGGGGAGACGACAGTTAGACCACCTATTTTCTCTTGACTATATCCAAATAAAGCGATCAATACCATAGCGGTAGTGAGTGTGCTATGGCGGATAACTTTATCTAAAATTTTAAAGATTCTCATAAGTCGTAATCCTTTTATCAGACTAATTGACGATATCAATACGGCAGCGGTTGCAAATTGTTGTGGCAATACCCATGAGCTTAAGATTACTATAACACATGATACGACCGTCATTAGAGCCAGTCCTTTCTTGAATATTGAGCTCTCGTCTAGGAAGTAGTAGAGCAACATCCATGGCGTCGTCCATAGTAAGTTCCAATTATAACGGCATACTTCATGATCTGTCAGAAACCACATGAATAAGAATATCAATGCACAAATGAATGTAAGACTAAACCAAATCTGATCGAGCTTCCACCAGCCGCTCGGTTCTCCAGAGATATATAACAATATGAAGAAGACAACTTCAAGTATTAAAAGTATAGCGAAGACAAATGTCGGCGTCAGAAATGTTGCTGAGGCAGAGGTTGTCGGAAATGCCATAATCGTCTCTTGTGATTGTACGAGCGGGCCGCTATCGGTATTAGTATCAGACAGGTAAGTTTCAAAATAATCTGGTAAAAACATCTGATCTGAGACCGTTGTGATTTTGTCATTGTCAGAACCGAGGATCAGATCCATGCCAAACTGTGTCCAGGGCATCCGATCGGTATACTCGTGTATCAAGTCTCTGAAGCTGAGCTCGTCGTAAGTCTCATTAGGATATTCTAAGCCGCTTACATGCTCCGATAATACATCTCGAATACGAGTTACACAGTTATCAAAATAGAAGTCATAATAGTAGTCTCTATTCTCTGGCTTAATGACATCTTGTATTGAATTGAAGATTTTAGTGATTTCCTCAGGAGAAAGATTTAAGACTTGCTCTCTAATATCTCGCTGCGAAGCCTGATAGCTGTGATGGAACGAGTTGTACCTCCCTCCTCTTATAGAATACAATAGTTTTCCTCTTAGAAATTTCAGTGCGAAGTTTTCAGTGTTAGGGCTAAAGACCCCATAATTGAAGACTAAATCAACACCGAGGCTATCATCTTTAACCCTAACTGCAGAGTGTCCAAAAGTCTCGTCGATATTATGACCTGGATTACAGGTAAGTATGCTAATCCTAGCACGAGCACTATGGGGTATCTGAGCCGCTATAGACTCACTAATGAATAGCGATATTAATATGATCAGAATTATTCTCACCGCAGTTCTTCCATTTCTTGAGCTATGGCTAATTCGAGATCTGTACCTCCCGATCTGAGCTGTGAGATGATCTCTCGATAATCATTGTCTTTTCGGTTCTGACTAAGTTTATAGGCCGCCTCAACACGATCTATATTGATCTTAAATCCAACTAATCCATTCAAGTGCCCGTGAAGCTCCTCTTGTCCAAAATCCTTAAGACGAAAACGATCTTTACGCCCTGATTCATACTTGTTAACCATATTTTCAATCGAGTGATATAAGTCATCTCCACTAAGCAGGGTTGCTGTGCCATAGATATGTACAGCGATATAATTCCAAGTAGGTACATTGATGTGATCATACCACGATGATGAAACATAGGCATGGTGCTCCATGAACATGGCCAGAACCTCTTGACCATCCTTCAGTTGATCAATAATCTCATTAGCCCTGGATACATGTCCAGTGAGATAATTGCCTTGCTCCGACTTTTCCAATAATAATGGAATGTGACTTCCTATTAAGCCCTCAGCTTGAGTTACTAATGTGGCAAAGGCATTTTTCTCGATATAGGTGTAGACTACTTCAGGATTACTAGGCTTATAAATCTTTGGCACATACATCGCACTAAAGATATATGATTAACGGATGATACTGCCAGATTCAGCATCTGATCCCGGATCTACAAAACTGAGTTTGCCAGTTTGATCCTCAGCCATAAGTATCATGCCTGAGGATAGTACGCCTCGGAGTTTGCGAGGCGCAAGATTAGCGAGATAACTCACCTTACGACCAATGACTTCTTCAGTTGTGAAATGCTCGGCTATTCCTGAAACCACTGTCCGAGTTTCTGCCCCCAAGCTTAGTTGAAGCTCCATGAGCTTATCCGTTTTGGGAACTCGCTTAGCGCTGAGGATCTCTGCAACTCTGATATCCATCTTCATGAAGTCATCATACTGGATAGTATCTTTAATTGGAGCGGCATCACTGGTTGCTGACGCAGCATTGGCGACGGCACTATTCTTCAACTTTTCGATTTGATGATTGATAAGCTCATCATCAATTCTGCTGAACAAGTGTGTCGGCTTACCTATCTGATGTCCTGATTTTATCACGTCCTCTCCTTCTGCCAAGTCTACTAACAGATTAATCATTTCAGATTGACCCTTTATACGAGGTAGATTGAGTATATCTCTTAGCTTATCAGAGGAGAATGGCATAAATGGATACATGGCTACGCTAATCGATGCAACATATTGATTCGCTAGATTCATGATCACTTTCACAAGACCATCATAGGCCTCTAGCTTGACTTTCTTCCAAGGCTCATTGAACTGTAATAGCTGATTGCCCTGGCTACTGATCTCCATTAATTTGCGCAAGCCTCCCCTAAAGTCAAAGGTTCGGAGGCACTGATTCAATTCTTGAAGGTCATCATGTAGTTGGAGCATCTCTCCATCGTGATATCCATCAAACTGTTGTGTTGATGGGCTAACAAAGTCTAAGTTGAGGTCATACTCTGGAACAACACCTTCATAGTATTTATTAATCAGGACGATTACTCTATTGACGAAGTTTGCTAGGTTGTTAACCAGTTCATTGTTGACACTATCCTGAAAGCCCTTCCAAGTGAATTCACTATCCTTTTGCTCGGGCATGTTTTTGATCATGTGATAGCGCAGCTCGTCCTGTTTGCCGGGGAGATCCTTTACATAATCATTTACCCATACTGCCCAATTGCGAGAAGTCGATAGCTTATCGCCTTCGAGATTGACGAATTGATTGGCAGGGACGTTTTGAGGAAGAATGTATCCGCCATGTGCCTCAAGTATGGCTGGGAATATCAAGCAATGGAATACGATATTGTCCTTTCCGATAAAATGAATGAGAGAAGTATCCTTATCCTGCCAGTATGGTTTCCAATCTTTATCCTTGTCGATTGCCCACTGCTTAGTCGCAGAGATATAACCTATCGGCGCATCCATCCAGACGTAGAGCTTTTTACCTTCGGATCCCTCTATTTCCTGAGGTACATCCACACCCCAATCCAGATCTCTCGTCATCGCACGAGGATGAAGCCCACCTTCTAGCCAAGATTTACACTGACCAAGGACATGATTTTTCCAGCTTGCTGGGTCATGTAGCTGTGCGCCATCTTTATGCCCAGTGGAGATCCATTCCTTGAGCCAGTCCTCATATTTGTCAAGCTGTAAGAACCAGTGCTTAGTGCTTTTGAGGATTGGCTTGGATCCTGATAGCGTAGACTTAGGATTGATCAATTCTGTTGGGCTCAATGAGCTACCACAGTTCTCACACTGATCTCCGTAAGCACTATCATGATCACACTTGGGACAGGTGCCTGTTATATAGCGATCTGCTAAAAATTGCTTGGCCTCAGTATCATAGTATTGTTCTGACTCCTTCTCAACAAACTCTCCTTTATTATGGAGGGTCCTAAAAAACTCTTGGGAAGTCTCGTGATGAATCTTGGCCGAAGTCCTATGATAAATATCAAAGGAGATCCCCATCTCGCTAAATGCCTCTTTAAAGAGTTCATGATAGGTATCAATGATTTCTTTTGGGTTCTTTTTCTCTTTTAGCGCTTTTATGGTAATTGCTGCACCGTGTTCATCGGAACCACAGACATAAACAACATCCTTACCCATAGAACGCAAGAATCTTGCATAGATGTCGCCCGAGAGATAAGCCCCCGCTAAGTGCCCGATATGCAGTGGCCCGTTGGCATAGGGTAGGGCTGATGTAATTAAGTACCGCTTTGGATTGAGATTCATAACTACAGTTGTGATTGAAAGAATGTCACAAACTCCTCAATCGTCTTAGAGCCTATGTCTCCTTCTCCTTGCTTGCGTACAGATACTTGACCTGACTCTGCCTCTTTATCACCTATGATCAGCATGTACGGAATCTTCTTCAGTTCTGTATCTCTAATCTTACGACCTATAGATTCTGTTCTATCATCTACAATTCCACGTATATCGTGCTCGCTCAGCTTGATCTGTATCTCCTTGCACAAGTCATTAAATCGATCAGAAATAGGGAGTAGTGCATATTGATCAGGCGTCAACCATAGCGGAAATCTGCCTGCACAGTGCTCCGTAAGTACGCCGATAAATCGCTCCATAGAGCCAAAAGGCGCCCGGTGAATCATTACAGGTCTGTGCGGCGCATTATCGCTTCCTGTGTATTCTAGTTCAAATCGCTCCGGAAGCTGGTAATCGACTTGTATAGTACCTAGTTGCCATTTTCTACCTAGAGCATCCTTAACCATGAAGTCTAGCTTGGGACCATAGAACGCAGCTTCACCTAATTCTGTGACCGTCTCAAGGTCTACTTCGCTTGTAGCTTCGATGATTGCCCGCTCTGCCTTGTCCCACGACTCATCTGAACCGAGATATTTTTCTTTATTATCTGGGTCTCGTAGAGAGATCTGTGCTGTGTAATTGTCAAAGCCTAATTTTTCAAGGACATGTTGGGTTAACTCTAATACGTTGAGAAACTCCTGTTTCACCTGATCATCAGTACAGAAAATGTGCGCATCATCTTGTGTAAATCCACGTACACGTGTAAGTCCGTGCAATTCACCACTCTGCTCATAGCGATACACCGTGCCAAATTCAGCTATACGTATCGGGAGATCACGATATGATCTTGGTTTATGGCCATATACCTCACAGTGGTGAGGGCAGTTCATTGGCTTGAGTAAGAACTCTTCTCCTTCACGAGGCGTGTGTATCGGCTGAAAGCTATCCTCACCATACTTGGCGTAGTGACCTGATGTGATATAGAGCTCTTTTTTGCCAAGGTGAGGCGTAATTACTGGTTGATATCCACGTTTGATCTGTTCTTTCTTTAAGAAGTCTTCAAGCCTGGTCCTAAGCGCCGTTCCATTTGGCAACCAGATTGGCAGCCCTGCACCGACTTTTTCTGAAAACATGAATAGCTCCAACTCAGCACCAAGTTTACGGTGGTCCCGCTTTTTTGCTTCTTCTAATAATTCGAGGTATTCCGTTAATTCTTTTTTCTTTGGAAAGGCGACAGCGTATATACGTGTCATCTGCTTGCGACTCTCGTCACCACGCCAGTAAGCCCCTGCTAAACTCATCAGTTTGATGGCTTTAATGCTTCCCGTATTAGGAATATGTGGCCCACGACAGAGATCTGTGAAGTTACCCTGCTGATAAAATGTGATGGAGCCATCTTCGAGCCCATCGATCAACTCGAGCTTGTACTCGTCATCTTTTTCTGTGAAATATGTGATAGCATCTGCCTTGGAGACGTCTGTTCTTAGGTATTCATTCTTCTGACCAGCGAGCTCCTTCATCTTAGCTTCAATCTTACCAAACTCATCGCTTGACAAGACCTTGTCACCCATATCTATATCATAGTAAAAACCATTTTCAATCGCCGGACCAATACCAAATTTGGTCCCTGGATATAGGGCTTCTATAGCTTCTGCCATAAGATGGGCGGCAGAATGCCAAAAGGTCTTTTTGCCTTCCTGATCCTTCCAGGTATAAAACTTTACTTTGGAATCTTCATGTATTGGTCTTGATGCATCCCACACCTCACCATTCACTTCAGCAGACAGCACATTTCGGGCAAGACCTTCACTAATTGATTTAGCAATATCCATGGATGTTGTACCCGACTCAAATTCCCTTTTGGCACCATCAGGGAAAGTAATCTTAATCATATGACGAAACTATGAACTTGTTAAAACAGACTGGTTTTAATAACGGAGGCTCTAAAATAAAGACACAAAGATAATGGCTCGGTCAAACTATCGTGAATAATTCGTGATATAGACGAAGGAATATTTGAAGGAGCACACATATAAGCAGAAAGCCTTTAATTTTATACAACCATATGGAAGCAGAATTAACCAATATAGATCAGCCTGGAGTCGACCAGCAGTATAAGATTGATAAGAAGACGCTTAATCATATCAGAACTACGAGTCGGAACAATATCGAGCGTATTAAAATAGCTGATCAGAAAGCTAGCGTTCTCATGTCACTCAATGCAATTATGATTACGATCTTGATCCCTGCTATCATTGCTAATCTTGATCAGGTGTTAGAAGAGCTATATTATATTCCGCTGATTGTAATTGCTATAACCTGTACAACTACGCTGTATTTAGCGGCTAAGGCCTTGCAGCCAATCAGCCTCGATTACGACAAGACGATCTATAGCAATTCCAATGTGCCGAGTCCATTTTTCTTTGGCAATTTCTTCAAGATGAACCCTAAGGAATTCCGGTCATATTATCAGAGTACGGTGAGTTCAAGAGAAGGATTGGCAGAGTTCGTATTACAAGACATATTCCATATAGGACGCATCGTTTCCCGTAAGTACCAGATTATCAGAAGAGCCTATATGATATTCTTGAATGGCCTGTTTATCGTAATAGTTGTATGCGTTGTATTGGTATTGTGGAAATAGACTAGTAAGAGTTTTTTGTCAATGGCATTTAAGTTAACTTCTAATTATACCCCTACAGGTGATCAGCCCCAAGCAATTGATCAATTGATCAACGGGATAGATACTGGAGAGGAGGCGCAAGTATTGCTTGGGGTAACAGGATCCGGGAAGACCTTTACCATGGCAAATGTAATTGCTAAGTTGAATCGTCCTACTTTAGTCTTAACCCATAATAAGACGCTGACAGCCCAGCTGTATAGCGAGCTGTGTGAGTTTTTTCCAGACAATGCGGTAGAGTACTTTGTATCCTATTACGACTATTATCAGCCAGAAGCCTACATCTCTACTAGTGATACTTATATCGAGAAGGATCTTAGTATCAACGAGGAAGTAGATAAACTCAGATTGCGAGCCACCTCTAGTCTGATGTCTGGTCGAAGGGATGTAATCATCGTGGCATCGGTCTCCTGCATCTATGGGATGGGTAATCCTGAGGACTTAGCAGGGGGCATCATCAGAATTCAGAAAGGTCAGACTATAGCTCGAAACAGGTTGCTGTATCAGCTTGTCGAGAGCCTCTACAGTCGCTCAGCAGCAGAGTTTAAGAGAGCCTCATTTAGGGTAAGAGGAGACACAGTAGATATCAATCTGCCCTATGTCGATTATGGTTATCGCATCGTATTTTTTGGCGACGAGATTGAAGCAATTGATCAGATAGAGATTGAGAGCGGTAAGCGGATCATGGCAATGAAAGATGCGGCGATATTTCCAGCTAATCTGTATATCGCTCCTAAGGATAAGCTTAAGATGATACTCCGTCAAATAGAGCATGAACTCGATGATCATGAGAAGTTTTTTGAGCAAGAGGGTCGTTATATCGAAGCCAAGAGAATTAAAGAAAGAGTGACATTTGATGTAGAAATGATGCGTGAGCTTGGCTATTGTAATGGCGTGGAGAATTACTCACGGTTTTTTGATGGTCGTAAGCCAGGTACAAGACCATTTTGTTTGTTAGATTATTTTCCAGATGATTATCTGATGGTGATTGATGAGAGTCATGCTACAGTACCTCAAGTCCGAGGGATGTGGGGCGGAGATAGAGCACGTAAGATCAACTTAGTCAATTATGGATTTAGATTGCCATCCGCACTGGACAATAGGCCCTTGAACTTTGATGAATTCGAAGGACTGACTAATCAGATTATTTATGTAAGTGCTACACCCGGAGAATACGAACTCGAAAAGACAGAAGGCCTCGTAGTAGAGCAGATCGTACGCCCTACAGGCCTGCTTGATCCGCCAATAGAGGTACGGCCGAGCATCAACCAGATTGACGACCTCTTAGAAGAGATACATCTGCGCATCGAAGCCGACGAGCGAGTGCTTGTCACTACCCTGACAAAGCGGATGGCTGAAGAACTCACGAAGTATCTTCAAAAACTAAATATAAGGGTACGCTATATCCACTCCGAAGTGGATACGCTTGATCGAGTTGAGATCATCCGAGATCTAAGGCTGGGAGGATTCGATGTGTTAGTGGGGGTAAACCTCTTGAGAGAAGGTCTTGATATGCCCGAGGTGTCCCTTGTTGCTATACTTGATGCTGACAAGGAAGGTTTCCTTAGAAATGCACGCTCATTAACTCAAACTGCAGGACGTGCAGCACGGAATTCTAATGGCATGGTCATATTCTATGCCGATAAGATCACGAATAGCATGCAGATCACGATCGATGAGACGAATCGTCGACGCTCCGTTCAGATCGCCTATAATGAGAAACATGGCATAACTCCAACTACGATCAGCAAGACGAAGGAGGAAATCATGAATCAGAAGTCTATCCTCGACATACGAGGGAAGAAGCCTAAAGCTTACATAGAACCTGATGAGGTATCAGTAGCGGCAGATCCAGTGATAGCTTATATGTCCAAAGATCAGCTCAATAGACTCATCGAAGAGACTGAGAGAAAGATGAAAAAGGCAGCAAAAGAACTAGACTTTATCAGTGCAGCTCAATTTAGGGACGAGCTCTTTGCCCTGAAGAAGAAGCTCAAGTCGAGCGTGTAAATCAAAAAAAGGCCCAAGCAAACACTTGAGCCCATAGAATTCTACTGTTTTTGGATATAATACTTATCTGAAGTGTCCAGGTCTTTCGCCCAGGGTCATCTTCAAAGTCTTTTCTTGATCTCCTCGCATGATTGTGAGCTCCACATCATCACCTGGCTCGAAATGATTGAGTAGGCTTAATAGGCCCTCCATTGAGCGGGCACGAGCGCCATTGATCTTGGTGATGACGTCTCCTTTCTCTAGCTTGGCATGATCAGCTGGGCTATCCTTGAGCATGTCTAATACTCTAGCGCCGCCATCTGCTGACTCAATCTGTGCACCCATATAGGCGTCAGACACTTCTACTTTACTGCTACCATCTCCTATGAAGATCATATCATCTCCAGCATGAGACTTGAGTTTGTGGATCTCATGTATTTGGCTCGGATCACCTTCCCACTCCATTACATTTTGATTTCCATCACCATCTATGGTAACTGTCTTGAAACGCTGACCCTTCTGCACTCTTGTACGGATAGTAGGATCGCCTGAGCTAGTTTTAGAGATATGCTTCTCGACCATGACGATCTTTTTCTTTTTGCCTGCAATATCTTCATCAGTGAGATATTCAGATATATCAACTCCGTGCTTTTCTTTGAGCATCTTGAGCTCCTCAGGCATCTCGCCTTCGCCATCCCATTCTATTTCGATTACTTTTTCTTCTACTCCAGAGCCTTTGGACCCATCGAGAATTTGGAGATCTATTCCAGCGTCTTCCAGTTGTTGCTTTACTTCTGCCGGGATTTCACCAGTGTCAGACCATTCATACACAGATTGTTCTCCATCTGCGTCCATGACGATTTTAATCTTGCGCTCGCCCGAGTCATCTTTCATGACATCTACCGTTACGAGCTTTTCTTGTTCTACCCAGCTATTTACTTCTTGACCGTCAGCACTTTTCTTGATGATAATTTTATTCTCTCCGTCCTGTGCGACAAGGAGCGAGTAGAGGCACATCATGAATATTACATATATAAGTCTCATAGTCTTTTAGATTTATTACGAATATCCCAAAGATAGCGACAAGAGCAATTTCTCATCTTAAGAAATTATTAAAGTACCTTGTCGGAAGTGAGAAAAAATAAAAAACCGCACCAGTTCATAGTGAAACCATACTATCCTGGTGGGCCAAAGGCGCTGTCAAAGTTTATTAAAAAGAACTTGAAGTACCCCAAGGAGGCATTAAAGCAGAAAATTGAAGGCGTCGTATTACTGAGGATAGACATCAATCACAAAGGCGTAGTTACGGGTTCTAAGGTTAAGATGTCACTTGGTCATGGCTGTGATGAAGAGGCACAGCGCATCGCCGGTCTGATGCAGTTTAAATTGGATCAAGTGGTCCGTAAGGGTAGAACTACATTCCATAAGAATATCCGTATCGGATTTAAGCTACCTAAGAAAAAGGAGCAGAAGAAAACGCAGATCAAGTATAACATCGTGCAAACAAAAAAGAGCCCCCAAAATGGAGACTCTTCATATAGCTATACGATCAGTTTCTGATCAATTAATCTTCAAAAGTTCAACATCAAATATTAGGGCACTATAAGGAGGTATCGCAGCTCCAGCTCCTCTCGCTCCATATCCTAACTCATAGGGGATGTAAAATCTGTACTTGGCCCCAGGGCTCATCAGTTGTACCCCTTCAGTCCATCCAGGGATTACTCGATTAAGTGGAAATGTTGCAGGCTCCCCACGATCTACTGAACTATCGAACATCTCACCACTGATGAGCTGACCAACGTAATGTACAGTGACTGAGTTGGTCGCACTTGGTTTAGCGCCCTCTGCAGCAGTTAATACTTCATATTGCAAGCCACTCTCGGTAGTAGCCACCTCTGGTCGCTTGGCATTGTCTTCTAAAAATTTGATTCCTTCTTCTTTCACTTCTGTAAAAATTTTATCCTTTTGTTCTTGATAGTATGCATAGTTGAGACTGTCACTCTTAGCCTTTGATATGAGTGTTTCGTTTTTTTCGATCATGTCACGCACGCCTCTCAGAAAATCTTGATAGTCTATATCATTAGCCCCTTGATTAGCCATACGGGCTCCGACACTCATGCCGATACTATAGCTGATGGTATCTATCTGCCCATAGGCGAAGCTCGATAGAACTAATCCGCTGATGATAAAAAGTATTTGTAATGATTTCATGTACTCGTAATTGAGCTACGAAAATAGATGAATGATTTTTACCATGTACAAAATTATGTTGCCTTTGCTTTACAGGGTTTTGATTTTATTATAATTTTGCGCCTCAATTGACCCATGGTGTAATGGTAACACTACGGTTTTTGGTACCGTCATTCAAGGTTCGAGTCCTTGTGGGTCAACTTAAGAGCCCTCTCAGTCGCAAGATTGAGAGGGCTTTATTGTTTTAGCGGGTGTTTAGGCTTTTATTTTGCGATATTCAAATGCCACTATACATTTGAAGAAATTAGTAATTGTAACTGAATGTTGTCAGATAAGCCAGAATGGAATAATTATTTCACAGAAGACGAAGAAGAAATAGCTGACTATTACCACAAAAAAGATGATCAAGTTTCGAATTCTTGTTTATTTTTTTGTGTTTCATTTTTCGTTCTCTCTTTTTTAGTATTCATTTTTCGAGGGAAAGAGGCTTTTAATGTGACCTTGGCAGTCTTAGTTGGCTCCATAGCAATTCATGGTATTATTTTGTATTTGATGCCTCGAATCTTCAAGGAATCATATGAAATTAGCCAAAAAAGACAAAAAGAATTTATCAGATTTAGTAAAGATCTTGGCACATATTATGAGAATACATTAGCACGTGATCTACCCATTTTAGATAGTCTCAAATCTGAATATTTTTTTCGACGAAAATTAAATCTTTCCAATAGAGTAGAGTGGTATAAGTACAAAAGGATATTAAAGGAATACCCAAACCCAATATCAAATGACGTTAAAATCGCCGAATATATACGAGGAAGACTTGAGGAACATCAAAAATATTTAGGTAGTCGAGTTGATAGCTATGTAGATTACCCTTTATCCTATTATTCATCCAAAAAATCAGATTTTGATTCTCAAAAAGATGATACTGATTTAGTAGTCGACAATAAGGGTAACCACAATAAACGTCCTCATCGATTTTCTCCATCAAGAAGTACTTCAAATAATGTTTCAAAAAAAGAGAGCGTAGATAAGGCTCAATCTTCAAATGAGCCTAAAAATCTGGACAAAGCCAAATTAGGTCATATTGATTTGAACAAGTTTCTTTCTCCAAAGAAGAAGAATGATAAACATGAGGATGACATTTTTTTTACAAAATCATCTCTTGGTTTGGCCGGTGAACTGTATGCTATTGATATACTTAAGGATTTGTGTAAAAGTCACGGTATTACTGATGACAGGTATCCTATTCATATATCCAAAAACTTTGGAGATAGGTATGGATTTGACCTATTAACAATTGATGGGAGGAATGAACCAATAATGGTTGAAGTGAAAACAACCACTCAAGGCAAATCTTCAGCATTCTATATTACACGGAATGAAGTTGAAATGATGGAGCAGTACAAGACTCAGTATATGATTGTTAGAATCTTCGATTTTGATATTGAAGAAGGAATAGGTGAGATCGAAATCATTGATTACAAGAAATTCACCACCTTCTTTGAGCTTAAGAATCACTCCTTCAAAGTGGTAAGAAAAAAGAATCCAGAGCAATTGGATCTGTTCAAGTAGGCGAGAAAAAGACGTTTACCAAAACGAGGCATGCCAAGAATGATAACTGATGTCAGCTATCTTTTATGCTGCTTTCTTGTCGATCTTAAATAGGTCTGTACGTATTGTGATAAGTAAGTTGAACGGAGCAGGAAGATTTTTCAATCGTGCCTCATTCAAAATGAAAAAGTGAGGAATGGATCAATGAAGATTGTTTCACGGCTCTAAGTCCTTTTGTTCTCCTTCTCTCTTAATTAAATCAGAAAATGTTAAATCTTACACTTACCCTCGGGTTACTTTTCTTAACACTTCTCGTCCAAATCATCGGATTCGATAGTTTGAACATATCCGCTAAACGAGACATATAACGGATCAAACGAGCGAAAAACTAACTTACTTTAAGAGCTTATCGAGAGATAGGCTCTTTTTTGTTTTGTTGCGTAGGGGGGCATCCGCAAAAAGGCTGTCTTATAGATGAAACAATCCACAACATAACCCCGTTGTGAAACCAATTAAATATGAATAGGAGATCGATAGAGATATCGGTCTTTTTTCTTTTAGGTCATTCCTCTTGTTGCTCATCACAATATTTTGTGAGTTCAAACGCCTATCAATCATCGCATTAGTGTCCCGAACCCCCAGTAATTTCACGAAGGACATGCACTTTAATGAGTGTTGCCGAACATAATCCTATATGAAGTAAGCATCACAAATGTGTCCAAATATAAAGAGCTAAGGATGAGAGAACAGCTCAAGTTTGTATCGAGATTTGATTCTATGTCTAACTAATAGAGGATGATAATCTCGAGTATGAAAACACCTAACTATCTGGCGTAATTTATTTATTCGTCATTTTTTTAAAATCATCATTATGAAAAAGGTACTTTTTAACATGAAGAACTATCCTATTCTAACTGCTATTCTATTTTGTTTGACCATGTGCTCGTTCAGTTCGGGTGTTTATGCTAATGTTGACGTCAAATCATATGGGAAAAAGGTAATCATAGACTTCACCCATATGTATGGTGAGAAGGCCACATGTAAGCTTGTCGATGAGCAAGGTAGAGTCCTTTATAATAACAGAATCAATGCACTAGATCAGGAATTAAAAAGTTATGATCTCAGTAGTTTGACCAAAGGAAACTACACTATGATTATAGAGGATGAGATGAGTATTGATAAGATATTTTTACAGATGTCCAATTCAAAGATCACGCATATCGAGAAGGCTAAGCCGATTTACAAGCCTACCATCGTAACTGAATCTAAAGACAAAGTACATCTGAATTTATTGTCACGAAATAAGAAAGTAACATTGGCTGTTACGAGGAATGGTAAAGAGCTCTACTCAAAGACATATGAGGAAAAGCCTTCAATAAATGAAATTATAGATTTCAGCAATGCAGACAAAGGTGATTACGTGATCAGAGTTGCTATACTGGGAGAGGTCTTTTATGAAAACATATCTATATAAGTCTTACATATCATATATAGACATTGTCATAGGGAGATTCAAATGCAATTTGAGTCTCCACTTTTAGTTGCACCTGATTCTAGCAGTATAAAATGGCTAACTTTGATGGTGATGAGTATAGCCAACATCATATCACCAGGCAGGACGAGCCTTGCGGTCTTAATTGATCCTGAGAAGCAACATCTACAGTCGCTTGCGGTCTTAATCGAGGTGATAGCAAGCGGTCATGCAGATGTGATACTTGTAGGTGGGAGCACTACGGCTCCAGTCGACATAGACAGTTTGCTAAGACGCATTAGGCATACCTGTCCGCAGCCGATTGTACTATTTCCGGGACACGCTAATCAGTTATCAACAGAGGCAGAAATGATATTACTACCTAGTATCATTTCTGGCAACTCATTTCAGTATGTAATTGGAGAGCATATCACCCATGCTCAACAGATCAAAGCGCTAAATCTTCCCGTTAATTCTGCTGGATATATATTAGTAGATGGCGGTCAGCCAAGCAGTACTAGTCTGATGACTTCTTCGCTACCTATGGATGCTAAGGATATACGAGCAATTGAAAATACGGCCATTGTTGCCGAGATGATCGGCATGAGCTGCGTGTATCTTGAGGCAGGTAGCGGAGCATTGAACAGCATAGATAATTATTTGATCTCTCGAGTAAAATCATCGATTAGTATCCCTCTTATAGTCGGTGGGGGGATAGACAGCGTGGACAAGTTAGCCAAGGTTGCCGCAGAATCTCCAGACCTAATTGTGATCGGAAACGCTTTAGAGCAAGATCCGCTGTTGTTGATACAGCTGTCAGAGAAATTAGCAAAGCACAATAGAAATAGGTCTGCAGTGACAGAACAATCTCGTTCATGAGGACAGGCACTATTACTAAGTCCACAGGTAAGCACTACATTATCAAAGACCAATCTAATGGATCTTCCCATCTCGGATTGATCAGAGGAAAATTTAAGCTCGACGGTTATAAATTAACCAATCCTGTCGGGGTTGGGGATGAGGTGCATTTTACCATCGAAGGGGAATATGCGATCATTCAAAAGATCGAGAATAGAGAAAACTATGTTGTTAGGCAGTCCCCTCGCAAGAAGCATTTTATGCACTTGTTGGCGGCCAATATAGACCAAGCCTTGCTGGTAGTCACTATAGTAGAGCCTAAATTGAAACAGGGATTTATAGATCGATTTCTCTTGATGACAGAACCCTATAACATACCTGTCATAGTTGTATTTAATAAGGCTGACCTGTGGAACGAAGAAGATCGCTTGATATTCGAATATCTGCGAGACATCTATACGCCTATTGGATATCAGATCATATCTACAAGTATTGTTAGTGGAGATGGCATAGTTGAGTTACAAACTAGCTTGTCTGGAAAGAGAACACTATGTTCTGGACAATCTGGAGTAGGGAAGTCTTCAATGATAAACGCGCTTGCACCCAATCTTGACTTGCGCACTCAAGACCTTTCGGATTATAGTGGAAAGGGACAGCACACTACGACATTTGCTGAGATGTTTGATTTAGAGGGCGGTATTGAACTAATAGACACCCCAGGAATTAAAAGCCTTGCCTTTAATCATCTCGAGGTGATGGATATTGCACACAACTTCAGAGAATTATTCAGTTACTCTAAGGACTGTAAATTCAGCGACTGCACGCATCGTAATGAACCGAAATGTGCAGTTAAAGAAGCCCTTGAATCAGGAAACATAAGTACCTTGCGTTATGAAAACTATCTTCAATTAGTTGATGAAATCGAGAACCAAAATTACTGGGAGCGTATTACAGATTATTAGATGATGGAGTCTAAAGAGAACAAGCGGATCGTAAACCAAGCCGAAACCTTACTACCCACAGAATGGGGAGAATTGATCTTGTCAGCTTTTGCTAATGAGGATGGCGATCCAATGCCGCACCTTTCGTTGAGGCACCCTAACATGGACGCAAGCGATGCTGTCGTTACCCGAGTACACAGTGAATGTTTGACAGGCGATATATTTCATAGTCAGAAGTGCGATTGCGGCGAACAGCTACTTCAGAGCATGAAGGTCATCCACGAGCACAAGGGAATATTAATCTACCTGCGCCAAGAGGGACGAGGCATCGGAATCATAAATAAGATCAAGGCATATCGCCATCAGGAGCAGGGCTTAGATACCATAGAGGCGAATGAAGTCTTAGGTTTTGAGGCAGATTATCGCAACTATACAATAGCCGCAGATA
>CAZAXY010000068.1:1166-4134 GCA_964489125.1 uncultured Saprospiraceae bacterium | reverse complement strand
AATGAAGTCTTAGGTTTTGAGGCAGATTATCGCAACTATACAATAGCCGCAGATATCCTGAAAAGCTTCGACATCTCCAAGATCAAACTGTTGACCAATAACCCTGATAAGATTAATAAACTCGATAACAGCGGCATTGAAGTAGTTGATCGCATACCACTTGAGATAGAACCAAACCATGTCAATAGATCATACTTGAAGACGAAGGCGGACTCAATGGGACATATATTAAATCTGAAATGATCATATGTCCTATACAGGTAGAAAGAAGTTTAAAACAGCACGAGAGAAGAACCAGAGCGCATTCAAAAACATGAGGGCCTTTTTGATCATACTTGCAGTGGCTCTATTGTTCTATGGTCTTAAAAATCGAGTGAAGATCATTGACCACTTGACCACTTATTTCTATTAGTAAGCTAGGCGGCCTTTTTTAATAATGCCGTTAGTCGATCCTTTTCAAGCCACCAGATCACACCACAATAAGTCAGGAGAATTAGACCCCCGTAAAGCAGAGGAATATTGGTATAGCTCTGTACGAGCCAACAAATAGCCAATACTATTGATGTGGCTAAGAGGTAGGTAGATATTCGTTGTACTGGATAATTGATAGGATATTTTTTCCTGCCAATAGCCCAAGCAAGTAGCACCATAGTAAAATAACATAGGAGTGAAAGCCATGCAGATGATGTCACCCCAAAGATTGGAAGGAGAATAAAGCTCCCGACAAGTGTGATAACGGTTCCTACTGACGAAATCATGGCTCCATAGATCGTCTGATCAGCGAGCTTGTACCAGATTGATACATTATAATAGAGTCCAAGGAACATGTATGACATCAACAAGATCGGGATCAAGAAGAGATTTTCTCTGAACCGCTCTCCGATGACAAGCTGAAAGATATCCACTAAGCCATAGATAGTTACACTTGCAATACCAGCGCTGATGACGAAATAGAGCGCAACCTGACCATAGAGATCACGAGCATCCCTTCTCCCCGAATTGCGAAAGAAAAAAGGTTCTGCTGCATAGTTAAATGCGGTGGTAAACAGAGCTAGTAGGGCGGCAATCTTTTGAACTGCTCCGTATACGGCAGCTTGATCTTTGTTTACTAGAGTCTCGGCGCCAAGGAAGTATTTTTGAAGGGGTACTGCGAAATACTGATTAATATTTGCTGCGACGCCAACAATAACGAGCGGAGCACCATACAGAGCCATCTTACGCCATAGATTGATATCTACCTTTATTTGTCTGGGAAAGTGAAAAATCAAAAGCAAGCAAAATATCAATGCACTTGCTATGAGATTAGATAAGAAGACGTAGTCTATATCACTTGTGGCATTTGGGAATAACCGAATAATAAAGTCCAAGAGGTCCGTCTCAATAAAGAGTAACACAAGGATGACGGTCAAAATGACATTGATTAACTTATAGAGCACGAAGAGTTTGGCCCTACTTTCAAGCCTCAACTTAGCAAAGGGTATCAAGTTGACCACATCGAAAGCTATTATTAGACAGAACCACTCTATGTAATAGGTTTTATCGGGATAGGTGAGCCAGGTAGCGATGTGCTCACTAAAACTAAAACCTAAGACTACAATGGCCAATCCACTCAAGAATATCGGGATGATTGCCGTACCATAGACTTTTGGAAGGTCTTCTTTATTCTTGCCAAATCGAAACAATGCAGTATCCATTCGGTACGAGAACAACACAATTAATACTGCTGTGTAGGCATATAGATCTAAATAGGCAGCATAATCGGTGCGATGCACTCGATTAGTCAAGTAGGTCGTTAAGACAATCAAATGCAGCACTCGAGGTACTATCTGGCCTATGCCGTAGATAATAGTATCGCCTGCTAGTTGTTTGATAAGTGACAGTGGATATAGTTGTAGATGATCAGTGGCTAAACTACTGAGACTTGATAACTACTTATTCATGAATTAATTATAATCTTAGCGTAAATAACCAATGAAGATATGATAGACACTAAGTTATTAGCAGAAATATGTGCGGTAGCTGGCGCTCCTGGTTATGAACAGAGAGTGCGAGAAAAAATCATTAAAGAGGTGGAACCATATGTTGACTCTATTTCGCTTGATGCCATGGGCAATGTCATTGCACTCAAGAAAGGCAAGGAGGACAAGAAGGTCCTGGTTGCAGCTCATATGGATGAGATCAGTTTTATAACCACATTTATCGATGACGATGGATTCATCCGATTTCACCCCTTGGGAGGGTTCGATCCAAAAACGTTGACCGCACAGCGAGTTGTTATCCATGGCAAGAAGGACATCATCGGAGTTATGGGTACCAAGCCTATCCATATCATGAAGCCTGAAGAGCGCAAGAAAATGCCTGAGGTAACGGACTTCTTCATAGATACTGGATATAGCAAAGAGGAAGTTGAAAAGTTGATCAGTATAGGAGATCCTATCACTCGTATAAGTGAGTTGATAGAAATGGGGGACTGTGTTAACGCCAAATCCCTTGATAACAGGGTGTCTGTCTTTATACTAATTGAAGCGCTCAAAGAACTGGCTAAAACAGACTGTCCATATGATATCTATGGCGTGTTCACTGTACAAGAAGAAGTCGGACTTAGGGGAGCTACGGCAGTAGCCTCTGGAGTGAATCCAGACTTTGGAATAAACTTAGACGTAACACTGGCTTGTGACATGCCCAACAGCCAACCGCATGAAGTGATCACTTCACTCGGCAAAGGAGCTGCAATTAAGGTGCTCGACGGAGGGACTATATGTGATTACAGAATGGTCAACTTCATGAAGGAGTTAGCATCTAAACATAAGATCAAGAGTCAACTCGAGATACTGCCTGCGGGCGGAACAGACACTGCCGCGATCCAAAGACATGCCAATGGCGGATCTATCTCTGGCGGCATCTCAATACCATGCCGGTACTTGCATCAGCATATCGAGATGACGCATAAGCAGGATGTCAGAGATTG
>CAZAXY010000068.1:0-1066 GCA_964489125.1 uncultured Saprospiraceae bacterium | reverse complement strand
TTGATGAAGAACAGTGGGAGTTATCAGAGGATTACTTTGAATTTACATGCTACGATTTCACTGACTGAATTTTTACTTACTTAAACCCAGCTCATCCCTCAACCTTTCATCCTCGTTGCCATTTTTTGACCAGTATGGAGAATTGATGGACTTGCGTAGCGTTGCAGTAGTGATCCTGCCATTGCCAGAGTCTTCTTTCCAAGCTAGGATCTTATAAGGAAACTCAGACTCAACATCAATGCTTAGCTTGCGATTGATACTCTTATAACTCACGTCGTAAAGGATGACGCCATCACTCATCGACTTGGTGATCGTGACAATGGTAGGCTCCATTGGTACATGAGCAAACCTGCTATATATCGTGGATGGAATAATAGTCACATCACCTTCGGGGAGTCCTCCAGTGATTCTAATTCTGGAAAACAAGTCATCCTCCAGTATTGCCGCATTCATTTTAGAGTCCTTGTCTCCTTCTGACTCAAAATAGGAGAACTCCTGCAATCGGTACTTACTACCGTCCAGGTTGAGTTGAGTATAGCTATGACCGCACCACTCTTGAGAGCTTGTCGTGGACTTCAATGTAAGTGGATGCTGATCCAACTCTACTGGTGTAAACGTAGATGTGATAATGGAGTAGTCATAGATTCCAGTATTAAACTTGCGGATGTGATTAAGCTTGAGAACTGATACATTGTCGTTTCCTGCTGATTGAGGACGGTCAAGTTTGACCTGCTTTTTTTGAGAGAATGGCTCTGTGACAAAGACCAGTACTACATCACCTTCTCGGACTTGTCCATAACGCTCTTGCTTAAGTTCATAGCTGCTGATTTCTCCAGTGCCATTGTACCAATAGTCATCAAACTCCTTTGAGCGGGGTGTTGTAGGAGCCTCACTAGCCATAGAGGCCTCTACAGTCTGATATTGTACTTTTTCGTCACATCCAAAGAAGACGAGGATAGTCAATGTTGCCAATAGAGAAAGGATGTTCTTTTTCATGGTAGTTAATTTTGTAATTAGAGACAGCTTGATTATTTAATATAGGATTGAGCTATAAGTTTAATTTTTT
>CAZAXY010000067.1:0-21568 GCA_964489125.1 uncultured Saprospiraceae bacterium | reverse complement strand
CTCTATGAAAGTTCGGTGCCTTTCTCTTCCAAACACAAAATTCTGGCTAAGCTCTAGCTATATGATCATCATAGAGTACCCTATAGATACACTGGTATCATAAGTCCGTTAATTTAGGCAATGATTACCTTCTCTGTTTCAAGTAGGTTTCCACTTAATTTCTAAGCTCATCCCATAATTTCATCCTCTCGTCGAATAATAATCAGCTCTTAGCATTCGTCTTTTATCTTCCATTTATTCTTTATGCATAATCCAATCTGAATGACTTCCATTAAAGGCTTTTTCATTTTTTGTTCTGGAGCTAACCGAGCTATTCTTAATAGGACCCCCACCGAAATCAATAAATATGTGGGCATCGGTGCTACGATTTTCTTCACAGGTATCTTTGCAGCTATAGCGGCTGGATATGCCTTATATACAGTTTTTGAATCTTACACACTAGTCCTGCCTGTCGCCTTGCTATGGGGTCTTATGATCTTTAATTTAGATCGATTCATAGTATCAACTATGAAAAAGAAAGGTGCTTTCTATCGAGATTTCGCCGCTGCCACTCCACGTCTGATATTGGCAGTTTTGATTGCAATAGTCATTGCTAAACCTCTTGAGCTGAAAATATTTGAAAGCGAGATCGAAGCAGAACTTGTACAGATGCAGCAAGAGAATTATAAAAAGCAGGATGACTTAGTCCGATCAAGATATACTCTTGAGATTGATACTTTAAAGTCGGAAATCTTAGCCTTAAAGAGTGAAATAGACACTAAATCGACAGAAAGAGACCGACTAGTCAATGAGGCCATCATGGAAGCTGATGGGACAGGAGGGTCTATGAACAAAAATCTTGGACCGATATACAAAACTAAGCGAACTGCTGCAGACCTCGTTCAAGTAGAATTGGATGAACTGATTGATGAAAACGGTGCGTTGATAGCAGCTAAACAATCCAATATCGATCAACTTGAATCTCAGATGAAAGGAGATATGTCTGCGCTTGAAAGGATTACCATGTCTGGATTCGCAGCTCGATTGGAAGGCCTTGAAAGAGCTGGTCAAAGAAGTCAGGCCATATATGTTGCTTCCATATTTATCATGTTACTATTTATAGCCATAGAAACTGCTCCTGTTATTACCAAGTTAATACTCGAGCGAAGCCCATATGACTTTGTCCTGGATAAGCATGAGCAACTCTTTGCTTCTAACCACAAAGCATATACCGCCAGGCAGATTCATACCGTTGAAAATGAAGCCACATTTAATCGTGCAGTCTCAGATCATAAAACTGAACTGGCCATCCAAGCAGAAAAAGAATTAGCAAATGAGGCCGTCAGGAGAAAGATTGAAGAGTTAAAAGGAAGAACAACTTTATCCAGAGGATTTTTCAAAGAATCAAGTCTGTTTGAAGGATAGAAGGATGTCAGAAGTTGTTCTCACAATACCGCTCTAGGCGTATCTCTCGGATCTCCGCAAAAGTCCTGTGCTTTATTATGATACTTAAGATTCCCGAGACGATGACTCCAGCCTTGGACCTTGGGATCGGTCGAGACTTAGCTCTACTTTAAAATGTTGAGCTCACAATTCGCCTACTCGGCACTTTCTCTACTCTGAGGCCGCAATAATGGTCTCTGCAACATCCCTAAATGCCCAGAATCCCGTTCTCCTATCTAACAATTGAAACATACCACCATCATCCCAGACAATGGTCGGCATCCCGAGTTCAGCAGCAGTGCGCGCATAAAGTTCGGCATAATCCAAACGTTGATCAATATCGTTATCACGTATAGTCCCCCACTCTCCTAGAACTACTGGGTGATTTTCTTCTATGATCCACTTCTGGTGTATCCGCTGAAGCTCTCCTTGTAAGGCTGTTCGATCGGAGTCTTCGCCCCAAGTATCCTGTGCTAATCCCGCAAAGTCCCAATCAAAATAGCTGTGCAAAGAGACAATTACCTTGGGATCATCATTAGGTATCACCAAGTCATCCATAGTTTCAGCAACAGTACTCGCTGCCCATGTCGGAATCATGATATGTCTAAGCGCATTATTACCCCCGGTAGCACGGATTGCATCTACTGCGGTTTTATTAAACTCATTGACGAATGCTCTACCCTCTTCTGTACCTCCAGTCCACTCCTCTGGTATACCTTCTATTCTGGGTTCATTGAGTGTCTCAAATATCAATGAATCATTATAGGCCATAAAATGCTCGCCAACTTGTGTCCAGAGACTGGCTAATCGAGCATTCGTTTCTTCTGCGGATTCTGGACTTGGCACTACCCATTCATTGTCATGATGGACATTTATAATCACATGCATACCATTCTGAAATCCAAATTTCACGATTTCCTCAACGTCATCTAAATATTGTGATTCAATGCCATACGGCGCATTATCACGCTGATGAAATCTCCAAGTAATCGGAATTCGTAAGGTTCGAAAGCCAAGTCCTGCCGCAGCGTCTATGGACGTCCTCGTCGGTAGTGGATTACCCCATGCAGTCTTGTCTCTATCGATCACATCAAAAGAGTTGCCAAGGTTCCACCCTGGTCCGATTTCTTCAACTAACTGAAAAGATGTTATATCTCTTGCATCACCAATCCCCGCATTGGGATTGGGCTCCATAGCCACGGGATCGGGATCAGGATCTGGCGGGTTCATATTGTCTATCGGCACGACAGGATTTGTATCAGTGCCGCCACAGGCCATGATAAACAGACATGCCAAAACACTCACGAAAGTGATTGGGAACATATGCGTCATACCTTTAAAATAATTAATGTGCACAATAGCGTTTATACAATTCACGGTTACTAGTCTACGATTTGCCGTAAGGCGTTAATAAATGCTTCATTACTTTCTTGAGTGCCAACGGACACTCTGAGCATCCCAGGGGCTTCATAGTTATCTAAGGGTCGGATGAAGATTCCTCGATCTGCTAAAGCCTGAAAGACAGCTAGATGATCTTGTACTTTAAACATGATAAAATTACCATGCGATTCGTATATCTCGATGTCCATCTGAGACATCTGATCATACAGATATTGACGGCCTCGATCATTAAGTTTGACAGTTTTCTCAACCCAAGACTGATCTTCTACCGCTGCTATTGCCGCTTCCAGCGTCAACCTTGGAATAATAAACGGTCGCACGATACGCCTCAGGTAATTAGCCACTTGTAGAGAAAAGTAGCCATAACCAATCCTCATCCCAGCGATACCATATGCCTTGGAGAAACTATTGATCCCGACTAAATTAGGTTTGCGATCTATATACTCATAAGCACGAGGATAATCATCTTGATCTATGAAGTGGTGATAGACCTCATCATAGGCGATGATGATATCTGCTGGTATGCGATGGAGCAACTCCTCTAGTTGTGTTTTATTGATATAACTTCCAGAAGGATTGTTCGGGCTGGTCAAGAATATAATGCGTGTTTTCGGATTAATAGCATTTATAATTCCATCGATATCGACGGCGTAGCTCTCCGCAAGAAGTGGCACATCGACAACTGTAGCACCAGCCCACAGGCTAAATGACCTATATGGTACAAAGAAAGGCGAAGAGACGATGACCTCATCACCAACACTCACGAATCCCTTAATGATCCAGTCTATCACTTCTGATCCACCATTACCACAGATGAGTTGTGCCAATTCGAGTTTTCCGTCGTAGAGCTTAATCAGTGCCTCTCTCAGTTTTAAATCCGTTGGGTCTGGATACCCGCTGATGGCAGTATGCTGTTCCTTAATTACCCGATGTACTTGCGGCGAACATCCCAGCGGATTCTCATTAGAAGATAGCTTGTGGATTCTATCAAACTTATTGGGGTCACCAGATTTGCCTCCTTTGTAGCTCTTGTCATCATCAAAATATGACTTGAAGGTTTCTTCTATGCTTTTGTCTTGATCAATCATCTCGAATCTAAGTTAGTTAGTGTCCTGTACTCTCAATATTCATCAAGTAATAGATTGTAAATCCAACCATCGCTACTAATCCAATATAGGCAAGGTATAATAGATATTTAGGTACCTGATGGTCTGTTTCTTTCTGTAATTTCAGTATCACTCTCAGGTTAAGTATACCCAGTATAGGCGCTATTAGAAAGGATATAATAGTCGCCCACTCAAGCATAGTGATCATACTGGAAGTGCTAAAATAGAATAGCGCAAAACCACCTATACTCTGAATGATCAGAACTATCGGAAATATCTTCTTAGTGAATGAGCTTTGTTCTGCATCGTCAGTGATAACATCGAACATTAAGGCTCTCAACCCTTGAGTAACACATCGAGAAAATGCATCTAACACAGTGATCAGCGTGCCATAGATCGTACCAAATGCGGCAACTGCAATGATAGGGAACGCCCATGAGCCAAGGTTGTCTGAGATCGTATGGAGTAAGTTTTTAGAAAACTCTGTCGTCCCTCCACCAAGTTGTTCTCCAGTCCCATAAATAGTATATGCACCAATGATCAGAAATATGATTGCCGTGACTACAGTAAACCAGTAGCCTAAATTAAAATCAAAGAGCACCTGTCGCTTGGTAGGTTTTATGTCGGCGGTCTCATTATTCTTGAGAATCCAAATACTATTCATTACCGAAGCTTCTATGCCTGTCGGCATCCAACCTATGAGTCCAATAAATAAGGTCAAGCCTGCCCCCTCCAGAAGCGGTGGCGCTACAAAGTTTACCGAAGGCACTTGAGGCCCTTTCCCCAATACTGCGAAGAAAGCCACAACGGCAGTAACTAATAGCGTTACAGATATAATCTTGATAATACGATCCAAACCTCTATACCCGCCCGTAAGCAGGGCTATAAGTGTAACTAGAATCACTACACCTGTTAATAAGCCATCACTCAATCCAAAATCAAAGAAAGTAGATAGTAGCCCAGCACTTACCGCTCCTACAGCACCGGTTACTGCAAACATGCTAATCACAATCAAGAGTAAGAATATATAGATTCCCCAGACACCCTGATCCTTATAGCCTTTCAATAGATTATGGCCTGTTGCGGCGGCATACCTCGGGCCAAACTCAAAAAATGGATACTTAAACAGTAACGCCAAAAGTATGATCCAAAAATAAATCATCCCATGCTGTGCCCCTGCTCTAGTGGACAATACCAAATGTGACGTCCCAATAGAACTACTTGCAAATATCAATCCCGGTCCGATAGCTTTTAGGTAAGATCTTGCCTTCATATCAGCCTGTAATATAAGCAGCAATAGCTTTTAAATGACTCCCATCATCCCTTAACCTTAAATGACATCTCCTCATCCATATTGTAATACATAAATGAGAGGAGGTCAGCAAACTCATCAATTATCTTATCAGTAGGCTTTCCTGCTCCGTGTCCTGCACTAGTTTCCACCCGTATAACCACAGGATTAGTCCCTTGATGATTGTGCTGGAGCTCCGATGCAAACTTAAATGAATGAGCTGGCACAACTCGATCGTCATGGTCCGCAGTAGTGATCATGGTAGCAGGATATTCTTGCTCCTTGAGATTGTGCAGTGGAGAATATTTGATGAGATATTTAAAGGCCTCAGGATCATCGCTGCGTCCATAGTCCTTAGCCCAAGCCCAGCCAATGGTAAACTCATGATAACGTAGCATATCTAGAACACCTACGGCCGGAAATGCCACTGCATATAGATCTGGTCGTTGTGTCATACATGCTCCGACAAGCAACCCGCCGTTGCTTCCGCCTCGGATGGCCAACTTTTCCGAACTGGTATATCCCTGATCAATTAGATACTCGGCAGCTGATTGAAAATCATCGAAGACATTTTGCTTTCGATCTTGAGTACCTGATTTATGCCACGCTGTCCCGAACTCTCCTCCACCTCTAAGATTAACAACGGCGTAAATGCCACCATTCTCGAGGATAGGAAGCATTGTCGTACTAAATCCAGGCAGGAGGGAAATATTAAATCCTCCATAACCATATAACATAGTTGGATTGCTACCATCCATCTTTAAACCCTTCTTATGTGTAACAAACATCGGCACATCTGTACCGTCATAACTCTTAAACCATAATTGCTCAGTCACATATTCGGACAGGTCCATGTCGATCTCAGGAGCTTTGAATAGCTTGTAACTGAGGTCTTCAGTATTTAGAGAATAAATACTTGTCGGGAATGTATATGACGAAAACGAAAAGAACGCTTCTGTATCTTCCTTCTTACCACTGATACCACTTACGTTGCCTATTCCTGGTAGCTCTAAGTCAGAAAGGTGATTACCATCAAGGTCAAACACTTTGACTTGGCTCGAGGCATTATGGATATACTCTGCAAATATTTTACCCCCTGCGATGGATAAGCTCTGTAGTACATCAGAGCTCTCAGGGATAATATCTTTGATTCGCGACAAGTTGTTTATGTCTATGCTTATCAAGCGTTTCTTAGGAGCATCGGCATCCGTCAAGAAATAGAGTTGATCGCCATAACGATCAATCAAGTTGTAGCGGGATTCAAAACCGTTTACAACCGATTGTAAAGGACCATTAGATGTCAAGTCTTTGATCTTTACTGAATTGCCACTGGTCGACTCTGACTCCGTTACTACCAATATGGACTCGTCATCAGTGACCCCAGCTCCCACATTTCGTTTTGGGTGATCAGGATTTTTATAGATGAGCTGATCCGCCGATTGTTCTGTGCCGAGTTTATGATAGTACAGAGAGTGATACTCATTCAAACCGGAAAGTTCATCTCCTTCGTTAGAGACAGGATAGCGACTATAATAAAACCCATCTCCGGCCCAAGAGATACCAGAAAACTTAATCCATTCCAGTTCATCTGACAAGAGCGTCATTGTGTTCAGATCCAATACCTTGGCAGTACGCCAATCAGATCCTCCTTCGGATACGAGATAGGCGATGTATTTTCCGTCGTTACTAAAAAACAACCCAGCTAATGAAGATGTCCCATCATCTGAAAACTCATTTGGATTGATAATTACCTCATCGTCATCGTCATCATTGATATGATACAACACACTCTGGTTCTGCAATCCATCATTTTTAAAGTAATAGTACTCCCCTGCCTCTTTAAATGGGCTGCCATAGCGCTCATAGTCCATAAGCTCTTTAAGTCGGTCTCTTACCTTAGATCTAAAAGGTATTTGAACAATAAAATCTTGTGTGACCTCATTCTGTGCAGTGACCCATTCCTTAGTTTCAGGACTATTATCGTCCTCTAACCATCTGTAAGGGTCGGCTATCTGTGTACCATGATAGTCCTCTACCACTTCAGAATCTCTAAAAACCTCGGGATAGACTAAACTCTGATCATTATTATGCTTCATTGGCTTCTCATTACAGCTTATAGCGAATAAAATCACTAACAAAATAAAGGCATGATGTTTATACATATATAGAAAATTATAATACTTGTATATTTATAGTCGCAAGTAAGATAACAAGGTCTATGCTCATACAAATTATCCTCAGCTTATTATTATCATATTCTTCATCTCCAGACATATCATATGACTGTACCACACTCTATGATGGGATCGATGTCAAGACCAAACTGTATAGGAAAGAGCTGGCGCCAGAATACTTCTTTTCCTATTCTCCTCCAGAGCTGCGGAATGAGCTAAAAACTCAGAATCTCATGACTGTGGATGCTCAGGTGAGTAAGATAGAATCCAATCAATATCTCAATCTCAACATACATATGTATAGTGCTCAAGCCGCTAAAATGTATGGCTCAATAGAGGCACAATCTAAGATCGTTATTACCACGATATATGGACGTGAAGTAGAGCTACTCAGTCGTGCAAGAAGCCTACCCGTTCTTACCAATGATCCAGAGGTTAATATCTATGTTGTCAGCTATAATCTTGACAAAGGCAGTGTGAAGCGTCTAAGTTCTCAGGAAATAGATAAGGTTGGAATTGAGTGGTCATCAGGTTTTGAAGAGTATACAGTCTATGAGGTCGATTTCCTGAAAAATCAGCTTTCATGTCTGAACAACTAAAGTCCAAGACCACATTAGGACTTGAACTTCCCACTGATCCTAGATGGGTCAATATGACAGAAAAGTCCCTCGAAGACATTCTAACAGATCATGCTTATTGCGAACAAAAAGCTGCAACAGCTTGCATCAGCTTGGTTTCGATGTATCCTGAGCTCGATCTGCTCGTGGATGAAGTCATGCCTGTGGTCACAGAAGAATGGGGCCACTTCAGGCTAGTAATTGCTGAACTGCGGAAAAGAGAACTACAACTCGGCCGACAACGCAAGGATCTCTATGTTAATGAGCTCCTCAAGTTTCAAAAGAAAGGTGGCACATACAACGACCGCTTGCTTGAGAAACTGTTGACTTGCGCCCTCATAGAAGCCCGCAGTTGTGAACGGTTCAGATTACTTTCTCTTAATCTACAAGATCCCGAACTGCGAGAATTCTACCACGGATTTATGGTGTCAGAGGCCGGTCATTATAAGATGTTCCTGAAACTTGCTAAACACTACTGTGGCGATCAGATCACTCAAGAACGCTGGGCTGAATATTTAGATCATGAAGCGGAAGTTATGAAGGTGATGACTCCTGATGGAACCCGAATGCATTAATGCTGATTATAGCAAATATTAATCTGTAAATCAGCCATAAGTATCCTAAATTCATGAGGAGTAATGAATAATTGAAGCCCTCTTCAACTGAAAAAATAAGGACTAACTTAGTAGTCATGGGCTGCCTCAAATTGGAGCATATAGATCACAAGTGGACACCGCTAAAAGTGGTGCATAGCGTTTTGGGAGATGATAAAAAAGGGGATGTAAACCTTTTAGTTCTCAAAGACCATAGCCCTAATGCAGCAGGATTAAGTTGTCTAAAGGCAGGCAGGCGGGCGTAGATATTCCTACACGGGCAGCAACAGCACAAGAAGAGACAAAAATCAACCAATTAGTTCAAAAATTAAATTGAGACATGATTCTTGATGAAGGACCTATATTACTCTATTATGGACATAGTTTAACCTTAGACTGCATTGAAAAGAATGAGGTGTGGTATGAATATTATGACCCATCTGAAATGCAGCATATATTGGAATTAGGATTTTCTAAAGAGTGGTTCTATTCTAAGTTTATTGATGATGTTCCAATAAAAGAGATCCACGTAAAATATGCCATAAAAAACAAGGAATTGATCTCTACAGAATTTAGCCATATAGCTTGTCGAATAAAGTTAGATGAGGATATTTTTATAGATGGATATATTTTCAAGATTTTTAATGATGTGAAGTCATTACAAGTAATTATAGACGGTTCAGAAATACTCACTTTTTTTAGTAATAAGGTTTTTGCCACAGAGAATATTGAATCTTTGACTACTTTAGGGAAGTACGTTGGACTTTCTAAAATTAGTGACCTTAAGTCTTTTGACTTAATTTTTTCGGATACTTCTAAAGCATTTTTTCAACTTGATAGCACATTTCCGGTATGCTAAGTCATGCTTAGCGTCAGACTGAGTCATCACCCGCTATCCTAAGTCTGTTGCCACAGCATAAAAAGCTATCCGCTGCTCGAGGCCTGTGACCTCGAGCCAATATTATTAAGCGTAAGCCTTACGAGTTTTACATCAATTATCAAATAATGGATTTTCTGCCGATGAACAAAACCAACAGAATTAGTGGTCTTAGATTATCAATGTTATTGATTGCTTTATTTTCAATATCATCTTGTGATGATGCTGCGTGTGATGAAATATTAGAAAGACTAGTATCATTGGGTTGCGTCGAAAGTAAGTGTGATTTAGACTTGAGAAAACTCTTTATTAAAGATTGGGATCAGTTGTATATATTTCACGGATTTAATACACCAGAGGATATATCAAGCGCAATAGGCTCACAATATAATGGAGAGGCGATTTACGATCATCAAAGATTAATTCTCGAAATTACGAATAAGGATATTCTTATGGAGACGAGAACAGAGTGCTTGGAATTAAACTTCGACAGACTTATAAAAAATGGATATTTCAAGAAAGATAGAGACGAACCATTTGTAACAATAATAGTTGAGGAAGGAGTAAAAAACAAGTCTTATATACTTATGAATTAATAATTATAGTCCGTTATTCGTTGACTCTCTACGTTGTGCGTAGCGTCCGCTCTTTGAAGTGTGTCACTTCAAAGTCATATTCAAGCTGATTATTGCAGTAAGCCTTGAATTTTATGATATCAACTATTTTCTACAAGTTGACGCTCTTAAGGAACCGCTCCTTACTTTTTTTGTTACTTTATCATCTAATCAGAGTGGAGATATTTAGTACCAGAAAACCATGAAAGACTTACTTTATTACTGTCAATATAATGTTAGGGCCAACACGACGCTGTTAGAATTTTTTAAGCACAGGTCAGAAGCACTGTTATCACAAGAAATTGAGAATAGCTTTCCTTCTATAAGGAAAACAGCCCTTCATATCCTCAGTGCAGAACGCAGTTGGTTGGCACGTATGCAATTAAATCAGAGAAATAATCAACGCGTAATAGATGATTTTAGCTCTACTAAAGATCTTTTCTACACCCTCGTAAGTGTATCAACTGAGTTTGGCAGTTTTGTCGGAAATCAAGAAGATTCTTTCTTTGATACAGAGTTAAGCTATTCTACCTGGGACGGAACAGAATGGAGGATGCTTCCAAAATTAATGGTATTCCATTGCATGAATCACTCCACCTATCATCGAGGACAAATGATTACGCTTGCAAGACAATTAGGAATTAAGGAAGGAGTACCAAGTACAGATTTATTGTATTATTCGAGAAGATGACTTTCTAACCCAGCGGAGATGTCGTCTATCATATACGTTGAAACTAAAAAAGGACTCGCATTTCTACAAGTCCTTCTACTTCAATCTTATTTAAAAATATAGCAATTATCTTGATGTCACTCTTCTGAGTATACCCCCTTCGTCAATCACCAACTCCGCATCCGTCCATCCTCTATTTCGAGCTTTAATCTGCGCACTCTTGGCATCTTCGATAGTCGGAAAGCCGCCAATAACGAATATTGTCCACTGACCTTTAGTCCATTGCTCCAATCGCCCTACATCTTGAATAGCCTCAACATTAAACTTCAGTGGATCATCATATGTCCCCAGTTTCACTTTATATGCGCTTTCTGTTACAGGAGTATTATTAAAATTGTTAGGGCTATAGCTTGATCCACTCGTGTTATTTAGTAATTCAAAGTTGGCTACACTCAAGTTGTCAGCCGTTACAAAGGCATCTCTAAAGCCTGCTCTCTTAATCTGTGGAATTAGATTAGCTGCCTCAGAACGATCGTGGAAATATCCCAATCTAATCTTGACGGCATCAGACTTAAAGAATCGGTATAGGTTGCCATATTGAGATAAATTTCCATAGTTGGAAATGGATCCTTCCGAACGATTAAAAGAGGCTAACTGAATAAAAAACACATTCTGGTTAGGAGCTTCATATGCAGGTGTGATGATCCCTGTCAGCTTGGCCCCGTCCAGAGAGAAGTTGCTTTCTGCAAATGTTACAGTTTCTCTATTGCTCACTGTGACTACGGCTGGCTCCGAATTATTATTTGACTCTGTCGCAATCGTCGTGGATGGCTGATTTTGCGCTGCTAATTCTTCAAGATCAACAGCTGGTGGTATCTGCAATGCCAACTCTTGCTGTTGCTCTTTCATCGGGTAAGCTATATAAATATCATCCTTGCCATGTCCACCTAATCGATTAGAGCTGAAGTAATAGGCACCCGTAGCATTATCGACAACTAAGTAGTAGTCATCAGAAGGAGAGTTAACTCCTTTGCCCATGTTTTCTGCTTGAGTCCAAATACCTTCGTTTGCCTCTGAACTAAATATATCATATCCTCCTAATCCTTGCTTGTAGTCTGAAGCGAAATATAACTGCTCACCATCGAAGTAAGGAGTAATCTCATTACCTGGAGAATTTATTGCTGGGCCGAGGTTTTCAGGTGCCGACCATCTACCATCTCTTAAGTAGGACACATATATATCAAACCCACCTTGGCCTCCCGGTCTATTAGATGAGAAGTACAAGGCACTCCCGCTAAATCCTAGTGACGGGAAGGCATAGCTATATTCTACCTCGTTGTATGGAAACGGCTTCACCTCACCGAAATCTCCTGTTACATCTGTAAAGGCGAAGTAGATGCTCATATCAGAATCATCAGAGAACACAAAGTTTGATGACTTGGTAAAATTATTACGGGTAAAAGCCACCATTCTGCCATCTCGTGAGTAACTCAACGGGCCAAGATTGTAGAGCTCCTTATTATCTGGTCGCAAAAATGAAATATCATCTGCTGAGGATACGCTCTCCTTAGCCGCTATATATAACTGATTTCCACGGCGGGTGATATAGCTTTCATTTTTCTTATCATTTGTTCTTTTCAAATCTTCTCTGAATGACGCAAAAACAACATTGTCGTTGAAAAATGATACCCCGATGTCAGACTCTTCAGAATTGCCCTCATAAGCAATCACGTCGTACTTCGTCTTAGTCTGAAGGAGCTCTTTGGCTTTCTCATTGCTTTCGATCCAATAATCCGCTTCGGGTCCACTTACTTCACTATATAGCGCATACCATGAAGAGGCTTGTCCATATAATCCAACTTTTTTTAGCGTATGTGCATAGTTCAGTTGATACTCTGCATCTAAATTGTCATCATACTGAAATGCTTTCTCATAAGCTTTGAGTGCATCGAGTGGATTATTCATCATCCTATATGCTTCCGCGAGCTGTGCGTATGCATATGCGTTTTCAGGTTCGACTGATATAACAGACTCATATCCTTTAACAGCAAGATCAAATGCCTTTAATCTTAGTAATTTATCTGCCTTAGCAACGCTTGATTGGGCTGATACTATTGATGCGCAAGCTATTAAGAGAAGGAGTAAAAGAGATCGAATGTTCATATCCGAATATTTAATTATTAATGACGTAATCACCATACCAGTCGACTTAATACAATCGACCTTCAGGCAAATATATTAAATATTATTCGAATATATAAACTAATGTCTATCTGTTACATGATTAAGTGGAGCGATCAAAATAACCTAACATACTAATCAGCAAAAATCCTGCTACAGATGCTGCAATGACCAACAGGATTTCAGGATCACCATGGAGCTCATATTGGGTTGGAAGCAGATTGATTTCACTGATGACTTTATATTCCTCGACATCTGGTAAGGTTATAGCACGTATGGAAACAATCTTGTCCGCAGCTTTATCATAAGCTGTATCTATTAACTTCCACGGCCATATCTTATTAAGTGAACCAACAAGCACTCCGATTAGGCAAGCCATGGTGGTTTGCTCATAATTCTTAAACAGATAGGAAAGCACACGTGCAAAAGAAAAAAGCCCAAACAAGACTCCTGCAGTCATCGTAGCCACGACGAGTAATTGTTCTGATGTAAATTCCATCTTAAGAACACTCTTGAGAGAACCAATCACCGTATGATACAATCCAAAAAGCAATAAGATGAAACTTCCAGAAATACCAGGCAGCATTAATGCTGACACGGCTATTGAACCAGCAAAAAAGATATATAGCAAGTTCTCTGAGCCATCAGCTGGAGCAATACCCGTAATGAAATAAGACAATAATGCCCCTCCTATGGCGAATAGTATTGCCTTAATATCCCACTTGACATCTTTAGCTAACAACAGTGCCGATGCAACGACCAATCCAAAGAAGAAGCCCCATAAGATCTCTTTCTGTGTCTCCAATAAGTGAGAGATGACTATGATGCCAAATACCAATCCTGTGGACATACCGATTAAGAGTATCAACAAAAATTGACCATTAATAGCTCGCCAAAATGCCTTGCGATCAGTCAAGATCAACCTTAGATTAGAAGGGTTAATCGATTTGATCGTTTCGATCAGCTCTTGATAGATGCCAGTGATAAAGGCGATAGTTCCGCCAGACACACCAGGAATAGCCTCTGCTATTCCCATAAAAGCTCCTTTGCTGGCTAATGCAATTTTATCTTTCATGCTTACTTCTCAGACTTGCGCAAACCATGATCCTCAGAGGTTTGCTCAGGTTCATCAACGAGTGTAGTGATTTGAAATTCTTCCAGTGTCGGTTGACCTCCATTTACCCAGGCCGTATACCATATGCTTCCTAAGGCATGGATGGACTTGCGCATCTGCGTCTCTACCATATCTTGCATGGCCTCTTGATAGGCCGCAGCATACTCAGGACAAGGCTGACGCGATATGGTCACACCTCGCTCATCATAACAATACTGTCGATCTTTAGGCCAGGTCTCCGATAGACTTTTCTCGATTCCCAACACGTCATCGACAAGCGAATGTGTATCGAGCACGACGGACCAGAAATATTCATCAATGTTTTCGATATACTCGGCCTTATCTACAAACAAGTCGTATTGCTCTAAGGCAAAAAGCTCTGGTATGCGGGATTCCCAGAATGCATGAATACCATCTTGACCAGTGAGTTGCCCATTGTAATTCTTAGTTGTATGTAGTGGCACATGAGCATCGGAAATATAATGCCCAATCTCAGCGCTGTATCTTAAGATGTTCTGGACATTGTGATTAAGAAAAGCTTGCTCGAGTCGACTGAAATAAAAGTCCAGGTTATACGGTAATATGCCGTGTTCAGAAAAGACGTCTGTTATAGTCACCTCTCCTTCAGCCAATTCTACCTTCATAGATTCCTCGCCCAATATCTCAACCCAGCGCTCAGAAAACTTCTCATAGATCCGAGATTCAATCGAACCCGCAACGATAGAATCAACATGCGCAATCCTAATGGTACGCGCACGATTATTCGAACGGGTCATCTTGATATCTGCAAACTCGAATATGACATCCTTATGTCTCCTATTGATCAAGCGATCGTAATCATCCCAATTATCCAGATCTATATAATGGCGCACCGCTTCTCCCTTGGCAGCGTATCGCCTCTTATCTGGAGCAATAGACTCATACTCGATATACTTGATGTGTCTCTTATAGAATCCATATAGCTCAGGCGGGAGTGTGTAGATTGCCGTCCTATTAATCAACCGATGCCCAAAAAAGCCCCACTCCACTTTTTCGATACTATCAAATGAGTACATCCCCAAAAGAAATACCGACCCAACCAATAATACGAACTTATGCATACCTTCTTTTACGATACCAGTTCCACAAGATAGTCAACAACAACATCACTCCTATTGGAACACCCATCATAAGAAGCAAGTTTCCACTTTTTTGATCAGCATAGACTTTGGGATCTATGATTCTTGCGGAGTTCAAGCTTTTTTGTGTACTTAGGAGATCATCGCCATGAATCATTAGTTCAAGGCATCCGGCCAGAAACGCTGCAGTACCAGTATAGATCTGTCCATCCCATTTATTATATCCTAATGGATATAGTGATCCGTCTGGCGAAACACCCGGGATGGCGAACTGGACATCACCGATTATAACCTGAGCTGATTGATCTACTTGATCATTAAAAACTGTTTCATGAAGCTTTAGAAATTGTCGATCATCATCACTCAATCTATTATTAAAATATGAAGACTGAGGCCCTCTGATCATCGTCGCTACACTGCGAGCCGGGCCGTTAAATTGCTCCGCATCAGGCTCTATTCTCAATTGATCAAAGCTTAATATGCTCAGATCTCGGGTGTATTTGCTTTGTGAGGAGCTCTTAAGTAGTGGCGTACCTAGTTGTCCTGGCTTACCTTTTATTTCAGATACAATAGTAGCGAAATAGCTCGCTACCACTTCTTGGCCAATATTGACATCACCTTGTGCTGGCGATAAAATCGGATGATGTGGATAGTCGATAGCGATCTGTTTAGACTGCCCGCCCTCCGTTCCTACCACTTGAGGAATAGAGCTACAATATAAGTCTTGGACCAAATCGGGCTCTATACGCACCCCATATTTGAACAATTGATCTTCTACGGGAAGTTGGCGTGGCACGGCAGGATATTGCCCATTGACTCCAATCGAATCGATAGAGATGTCGTACTTGTCGATCATCCACATGACGGGCATTTTACGCATGAGGGCTTGGTCCACGGATAGCTGTAGTGCTCGATTATTATCTTCTGAATTTTGAACTACCACCAGTGCCTCAAGAGAATCAACATTTCTGATCATCACTTCTGGAGACATCGGGATAAAGAAGTAGTTACCTAATTTTCCTCTTGTATTATTAAATCCCGCCGCAAGGATTTCATTTTGATCGCCGAGCACTCCAACGAGACCATTGCCGCCGCCAGTAATATCTCTGAGCGCTTTGACGATTTTCTGTTCTAGTCCAATTTCTGATTGAAAAATAGCCTCTTGCTCGGACTGGTTAGGTTTCTTGTCTCCCAATAAATCAATGAAGACAGTTCTGCGATCAGTAGTGACGGAGATATATGGATAGAGTAAGCTTTGGGAGAGCTCATCTTTAGATGATACTCTTCGGGATATAGGTGATACTCCGTAGGATCTGAAATACTGTGAGAGGTCCTGCCTCTCCTCAGCGGTTCCTGATGATGGATCGACATACTGTATGGCTACATTGCCATTTGCAGATCTAATATTGCGCAGCAATTGCTCGATATAATCTCGATACTTCTTAAACTGAATTGGAATATCACCGTGCAGAAAAACATTGATTAATACGGGTTCATCTATGTCTGCAATCCGATCTATTGATTGATCATCCAGCGAGTATTTATGATCTGAAGTTAAGTCAAACTGAATATTCAACTGATTAACAATGACATTAACAATCAAAAGGACTGCAATAAGTGCGGATAAACTCTTAAGCGTCTTCATAAGCTCTTGAGTTTACGTTCTAAGAAAAACGACGTGCAAGCGAGAAAGAATACACACACAGAAGCTAGGTATACTACTGTCGAGAGCTCAACAATACCTTTGCTCAAGGTCTCGGATCTTGCTGAAAATCCTAAGGCCCTGATGCCATAGGCCATCGCATCATCAACGCCTAATAGCTCAGCGATATAATCAAATCCATAAAAGAAGAAGAATCCTAAAACTACGGCGAGAATCACAGATATGGCGATTTCCTGCGTGATCACTGAACAAAACAGAGATATGGCAATGTAGCAGGCACAGAGCATGAATAGCCCCAAGTAAGAGCCTAGCAGCGCCTGATAATCCAAGGGCACATCAGGAACGATGCTATCCAAGACTGTCAGAATCGGGAAGCTCAATAAGAGTATTACAAATGCAAACAATAGCGCAGCCCAGAACTTAGCCAGAGTGATACGCCACATCGAAGTCGGTAAGGCTCGTAAGGTATCGATGGTGCCATTCTTAAATTCTTGACTAAAGAATCCTATGCTAAGCAAAGGCAATATAAAGAGCAACACCAAGGAACTCATCTGAAAGAATATATCTGGATCTGCATAACCATAATCTATATAGGTCTGCCCAGGTAATATCCACAAAAACAGGGTTCCAATACCATAGAAAGCCAATATTGCAATCAATCCCGTATAGCTGGACAGGATCACATTGAGCTCCTTGTAGATCATCTTACCCATTATGACTCGTAAAATAGTTGATTAAGGTCCTTGTCCACAGGTGTCAAGCTGAGTAAATATATCCCCTGAAGAGACAAATAATTAAACAGTTCTTTGCGGCAGTCTTCTCCATCTACGGATTGGATCTGATATCTGTAGCCCCCCATTTCCTTTACATGAGCAATGGTTGGCAAGGCCGATAAAGCTTCAATATCTAATTCGTCTGACGACTCCAACACAAATCGATTGGCCTGCTCTGCAGACTGATCTAAAATCTCTTCACGAGCTATGACGCCATCGGCTATATACAGGGCACGATCGCAAACTGCTTCTATCTCTTGAATCAAATGGCTTGACAAGATGATCACCCTATCCTTGCTCATCTGTCTCAACAGAGATCTATACTGCAAGATCTGCTGCGGATCCAATCCGTTGATAGGCTCATCTAGGACTAAGATATCTGGATCATGTAGGATGGACGCAGCTAGGCCTACTCTTTGCTTATAACCTTTAGATAATTGATTAATCTTGAGATGGGCCTTATCTGAGAGACCAACCATTTGGATCGTGGTCATAACTCTTTCTTTGGGATTACTGATGCCATAATGATGGATGACAAAATCCAGATACTCCTTGACATACATACTCGGATATAGGGGGTTTTTCTCGGATAAGAAACCTATTTTCCTGCGATACTCAGCAGAACTCGAGATCTCATTATCCTCCCAAAGGAGTTTACCTGTATAGTCCTGAGACACGCCACATATGATCTTTAGGAGCGTGGTCTTCCCTACTCCATTCTTCCCAAGAAGCCCGACTACCTCCCCCCGCTTGAGAGAGAAGTTTACCCCTTTGAGCACCTCGTAATCATCGAAGGATTTCTTTATGTCAACAAGTTCGATCATGTATTTACACTAGGTGATATCACCATTGGACTAACGTATGAATTAGTAAGCCTAAGTATAATAGCGCAAGATAATCATATATCAATATTCTGTATATGATCTACAAGATCATTCAGCTGCCATGCATCATCTACCTGATACTCACCTATACTATGTCTACGTAAACTACTGAGGTATGCACCGTTATTGAGCATCGCTCCAAAGTCATAAGCCAAAGACCTGATATAGGTGCCTTTACTACAGCTCGCCTTAAAATGAACCTCGGGCAACTCCTGACTCAATAGCTCAAAAGTGTGAATCGTTACCTCCCGAGGTTCGATCGTAGTCGTTTTGCCCTTGCGCGCTAGCTTATAGAGCGCAACACCATTTTTCTTGATTGCAGAATAAATTGGTGGCATCTGTTTAACCTCTCCAGTGAGCCGTTCAGCGGCTGAATGAAGTTCTGATGGCTTAAACTGAGTGCGAGGATAATATACGTCAATAGCTAGCTCAGCGTCGTAGCACGGAGTTGTCGCCCACAGTCTTATAGTCCCAGAATAAGACTTATGATGAGCCGTCAGCGTCTCAATCTTCTTAGTGTACTTAGAAAAGCATATTAGCAGTAAACCTGTAGCCAATGGATCGAGTGTGCCTGCATGACCAATCTTATATCTCTTCAGCCCTAACTGGTGTCGAATCGTATAACGCAACTTATTAACAACATCAAATGAAGTCCACCCTAGTGGCTTGTCCACAAGCAGCATTCCTCCTTCACGAAGGTCTTCAATGCTCATTGTTTGTGCGCGCCCAAATACCCTATCCATAGAAATGGAATAATATAGTCGCCACCCCAACGACTGCGCAGTAGTATGAAAAATATTTCAGCTTGCTATTTTTAACAATAGTTACCATCCACTTACATGCCCAGACACCCACTATAAATGAAGATACTAATGCCGCAATTACTGGCCACATATTGGCTGATGAGATCGACAAGTCTCCTCCAACTACATCGAGTAATACCTTACCAAAGATCACTGGTAAAACCATCAAGAACGAGAACTTTGCCGCGGACTCTCGACTCACTCCACTATATAGAGCTGTGGCTATAGTCATTCCACTCCTTGACACTCCAGGTAAGATTGCTATTGCCTGACTTATACCCACTACTATTGAGTCTCGCCATGTGAGTTCGGTCTTAGACTGTGAAGTCTCTGGTCCTGGTGTAAAGTATAATATAAGCGAAGTGACGATGAGGAAGACACCTACCCACATGATCGAACCCGTGAATAGCGCATCGATTTGTTCTTCTAACGCCAAGCCAATAATAAGCGCAGGGGTCATGGAGAGTCCAACCTTAAGAATAAAGCGATCAGCAGAACTAAGAGTAGTCAGACTTATTCCAAGCAAGAGATCCAGTATATCTTGGCGGAAAACATATAATATGCTAAATGCAGTGCCGACATGTACCAACACAACCATAGTCAAATCTGACTCAAGCGTCTGGGAGCCCATGAGCTCATTGGCTATCTCTAAGTGACCACTGCTGCTCACTGGTAAAAACTCAGTAAGACCTTGAATGATACCAAGTATTAAGGCCTTAATCACATCCGACATGAGAATGCTCTTCTACTTGAAAATGGCGTAAACCTCAACGCCGAGGCCAGCAAGAATAAGAATAGGCGCAAGGGTGATTCTGCGATGGCTATAGATGATATCGTCATCCCATACATCTGGGGATGGCATTCCTCCACCCATCATCAAGACCATCCCTAAGGTAATCAATGCTAATCCAATAAAAATCCACTTGAAGTTCTCACGCCCAAATATCATCTCCTTTGGAGTAAACTGATGAGACTTGGTTCCCTTGGATTTCGTAGGGACCGCCTTTTTAGTTTTAGATGCTGTAGGAACGACCTTTTTCGCCTTGGACTTAGCAGATTTATCTTGCTTCGTTTTGGTAACAACGATTTTCTTTTTGGATTTTGCCATTAATGCATATTTCTATGATTCCTCAAATATAACTTTACTATCATATATGTGCTAATCGTGTAAATAACGATACCTATTACGATTAATGATAGAATTGAAGCGGCTATTGTGAAGCTATTAACATACTGAAACAGCATCTTCAATGGAGTAACAACAATGATGGTTAATGCAATCATCACTATTGCAATCATTGTACTCAACATAGCATTTCTTATTGATCCACTTATAAATGGGCCTAATACCTGGCGCTCATAAGCCCCTGCAAGTAGCTTCAAATTAATGACTGACTCCTCTTTTTGTAAGGTAAGTGCCAAGAACTGATAGATCATGATGACTACAATAATCAATAACAACACGAACAATCCTAACAACCAAAGCTTAGTGCGATTTAGTTGTTTGTCGATATCACTTGCAATACTCTTAGAGGATATGATCTCTGACACCAGCTCGTCATCTATATATTGCTCAGTAAAATCTCGGGTAGATTCTTTTGCAGGAAGGTGTACTACTAATATCGGCAAGAATGGATTACTTCCATCCAATGCTTCGATTGTTGACTTATCTGAAATGTAAAGGTCTATGGCCTGATCTGGAGATATGTACTCGATGAAATTACTCCCTATGCCGAAGTCTGAAGACATGGCATCAATCAATCGGGCAGCATCAGCGGCTCTTGCTCCTTCTCTTAATTCTACAATTAGCGTCTCTTGACGTGAGTATCCCTCCACTATAGTATTACTCGAAAATATCGTCAGCAACAACAATCCAAGGAAATACTGAAGTATGGCAAAGCTCAGTAAGACGAATGCAGAATTTCTATTCACATCACAAATATACTTATTAGAAAAATTCTAATATGATGTATTTTTTAAGAGATTGCCACTGGACATAACTTGTTTTAATGGGTGTACTGATCGCATAGTTCAGCATAACTATGTAAGAGATCCATGGAATCTAAATTAATAATACTCATGCCTTACATATGCATAAAGCCACCTTCTTATACTAAGTATGTCATATCAAAAAACTGGGTATACTGTCAGATCAACCCCCAAGAGCATAGCTAAGAAAAAATAGACAAAGCCCCAAATCAAGATAATCGAAATGATATTCATTCCGAATCCAGATTTTGTCATGTCTTCAATCTTAAGAAGTCCTG
>CAZAXY010000066.1:0-21601 GCA_964489125.1 uncultured Saprospiraceae bacterium | reverse complement strand
TGAAGCTTTCGATAGCGAGAGTAAGACGTGATAACTCATTTTGGAATGCTTTCTTGCTTAGCTCAGGTAGTGTGATTTCATGGATTTTAACTAGATCCCATTTCTTTGGGTTCTTCCGTGTCTTCATTAGATAGTCGTAGATCTCAAGTGGACGCTGCCCAGGAAGCTCAATCGGGACAAAGGACCGGCACCGCTTCCATGTCCCGATATCGAATCGTGAAAGTATTTTAAGAGATTTATGCGTCACTGGTTGATTGGATTAAATGAGTATTTATATCTAATTAATATCCTGTCTATCAATATAATATGAAGTAAAAATGGCGAAATAATTGAGGAAGTGTAGAAAATATTAACCCTAAATATAGGGGGCGATCACCCTATTTTTAGGGTATGCCCAGATTTTATCAATCAGAAAAGGAAGAATTAGAGTTTTATAGGTCGCTCCATTCCAATATGAATGGGTGTATTTATATCCTTAATCACAATCCATATCGAGTGGAGTGGGTGACTGAAAGTAAAATGCTGACCAGAGCCACAGGAATGACTGCAGAGCAAATAGCCCAAATAGGAGATCAGCTACCCTATTGGCTGAGTAATAATGAATCATTGCGTGAGAACATACAAGAGCCTCTTAACCTGTATGAGAAGAATCCTGAAGCGACGATTGGAGGTACATACAAACTTACAAACCTTAGAGGTGAAGAGAATTGGGTGGGATATACTGTATCAGCCTTACAACGAGGTGTCCGAGTAAGGGATAATAAGTATGTAGTAATGGCATGGTTGATGGATGATATAACTCATACTCAAGGCTCACTTGATCAGTACATACATGAGCTATCAGCTAGTAATCACGTAGAGTTAACAGAACGTCTCTCTGAGCGTCAAAAACATATCCTCATAAGAATATCCGAAGGGTTTAGTATAAGGAAGATTGCAGAAGAGCTAAATCTATCACCTTATACAGTTGAAGATTATAAAAGAGCTTTATACAAAAAACTCAATTGTTCAAATCAAAAAGAGCTGGCGGTTAAAGCAAAGACTATAGGGTTGTGCTAGAATTTATTAGATCATAATTTTTCTGCTCACTGTATGGACCAACTTATTATAGCCATTAATAACAAAAAAAATGTCAGTAGAGCAGTTAAAAGGTGGATTGATGGAGTCCTTTCTATTTGAGCAAGAACTAGATAAGGATACTTTGTTTAGGAATCTTATAAGAGTGGCAAGTTACGCTTGTATATTAACCTTAATAGTTCAGCTGTTCATTCCTCTTGGAGATACATATATGTACACGCTTACCGTACTAGTCACTTGCATATTATCATTGCTTCTTCACGCCTATGGTAAGGCTCAGGAAGCTTATCACTTTTTAGTATTGTCGGTATCTTTGGGGTTTACCATTATCGCTCTCGTTATTGAGAAACTGTATCCATCAACCCTTAATTTGTATACCCTAGGGATCGTTTTTGTGATTGCATTTATCCATAACAATAGCTATGCCTTCCGCTATCTCATCTACTTTTCAGGTCTACAGTGTTATTTATCCTATAGTTTTTTAAATACCATTCATAAGGATTTTACCTGGTATGAGTTCAGCTATGATTTAATCCATATAGTGGCATACAATATGGCGGTATTCCTGATCTCAATGTACTTTATAAAATTTATAAAACTGCAAGATGATAAAATGGCCATTCTTGAATCAGAAAATAGTCGTTTAGAACCCAATGATCCACCTATGTTGTCAAAGTTTGATTCCTTGTCCACGAGAGAAAAAGAGGTTGCTCTATTGATTGGAGAGGGATTTGCAAATAAGCAGATTGCTGATCAACTATATATCAGCATAGAAACCGTTAAAACACATCGAAAAAAAATAAAATCTAAACTTGAAATAAAATCGAACAAAGACTTCTTTATGTACGCATTTTACTATAGAAACTAGGGATTTACCCATAATTGGGTGGGAAATACCCACTAATGGGCAGACGATTAAGGGGTACAAAGTATTAGGTTTAGAGGTGACGGATAAAGCAACGTAATCGATAATATTATTAAAATCAGATAGTTGTAAACAACCCTAAATTTAGGGGGTATGAGTAGACTGAGATAGATTTATTATTACACATAGAGTAAGTAATTAATTATGCACGCAACAGCCAAGCTTAAGGTGGCAACTACACCTGTAAAGCACGAAAAATTTAAGGTATTAATCATCGAGGATCATCAACTGTATAGTAATGGATTGATCCAAGCGTTGAGGACGTACTATCCGAGGATGATAGCACGCCAAGCCTGTAATAAACAGGATGCTATGCAATATTTATTGAGGGAGCGATTTGAGCTCATCATTATGGAAATTAATTTAGGTGGTACTGATCTGCTGCATGACTTCAATGGGTTGCAACAGTATTTAGCTCAAACCAAAGTATTGATTATTTCCTCTTACTTTTCACCTGACCTAGTCAGAAGGGCGAAGTATATGGGATTTAATGGATATCTCGATAAGTCTTTATCTCCAAAAGAATTGAAACAAAGCGTTGATGCCGTACTTCAAAGTAAGGGCTTTGTGACTAGTTCCGTTATTACTGAAGCAAAAAGACCCCATAGCAGTTCAACAGATGAATCCTTAAACAGATTATCGAGACAAGAGCGCAAGATCATGCAATGCTTGCTCTTGGGTCTTATTAATAGTCAGATTGCTGATCAACTCTATATCAGTGTCAATACAGTTCAAACACATCGTAAGAATCTATATAAAAAACTCAAAGTGCATAGCATCCAGGAATTAACAGCTCTATCCTATAGACATGATTTTGCTATAGCGTAATTAGGTGTTACAGCACCTGAGGATAAAGTTATCGATATCAACTTGCCAAAGAATAATATCACCTAAAGTATATATTTAAATGACTTCTGAAGGTGATCGTAACTTCCTTTCACTACATCGTATCAATCCGCTGAGTAAGATGAAAGTTTGACTCAGCTTTTTTTATTCTGAAAGGGTTTATCAACTGATGGTACTTGATAATCGGTAGATCATCTGCTATTAGAGAATATAACCCCTGAATTTTAACACTTTTTTCCTAAATATCCCCTCCAGAGGTGATGCCAAAAATTTATCTAACACCGTAGGTTTGAAGATTGAAATTTTAAACTGAGAAATAATGAAATCGACCATCTTAGCATTAATTGTTGCATTTATTTCATCACCATTAATCAATTATGGACATAATCATGTCTTTGAGAGTGATCCAGCAACATTGTATCCTGGATTGTATCATTCTGATTATGAAAATGGCCTTCACACTAACGAAAGCGCAATGTCTACAAGCGTATTATCAGAGGATGGCAGTGAAGGAGATCAGTCAATCCAAGTATGTATCGGAATATCGAATCCAGATCCGAGCCAAGGTACTTCTTTGGACGTCCAAGTGGCATCAGATAGTCAGGCTGGAGATGGTGTTGATATTGAGGAATTAGGATCGCATAACATAACATTCGATGTAGGCCAAGGAGGGGAGCAATGTTTTACAATATCTGTTATAGATGATAATGTGGCGGAAGGTCATGAGGATTTAGTGTTGACTTTAGTCAATGTAAGTGGTGGAAATAATGCTACTGGTGGAGGATCAGAATTAGGAAACGTCCTATATGGGAACATTATTGATAACGACAATACAACAGTGGAGTTTTCACCATCCAGTGATACTGAATTCGAAGAGAATCTTGGTGTTTTGAATGTTTGCCTATCAATTAATAGACCGTCAGCTACCGAATCAACTATAGCTTTTGTAGAAACTTCATGTGATGGTTGTGGTTCGGAGTATGCTACTTACGGAGTGGATTATGAAGAGCCCAGCCAATTAGGTAGTCTTGTTGAGATTACCTTTCCCGCTGCTAGTTCAGAAGATCAATGTTTTGCACTGATGGCTCTTGATGATTCTTCAAATGAAGGATCAGAACTCCTAAATCTATTTATTGTAGACGCTACAGGTGGAGATGCTGTAACACGTGTTGATCCATTATCGATTATAACAACACTACTGGATGATGAGAGTACCCCAACAACTGTATTTTTTACTGGGAATACTGGCTTTGCTCTCTTTGAAAGTGTGTCAATTGGGAATTCTTCAATTGGCAATACCGCTATAGATGTCTGTGTCGGGATATCAGATGCTGATCCCAATAACCCTACTTCTGTGGACGTACAGGTTTCACAATTTAGCGAAGCCATAGATGGCGAAGACATAGAACCTATTGGCTTACATAATATAGTCTTCCCAGCAGGAGAAGGAGATGAGCAGTGTTTTACTGTAAATGTCATTGATGATAATATTATTGAAGGATATGAGCAATTGGAGTTAGAATTAGTAAATGTTGGCGGTGGCAATTCTGCTATAACTGGCAATAATGAGGTAGGCGGGTCATATGTCGTGGACTTGTATGATAACGATCAAACTATTGTCGATTTCTCAGACAACAATAACTTTGAAATTGATGAATTTGGCGGTAGCAGGAGTATATGCTTGGCAATTACTAACCCATCTCAAACTGAAACTACAGAAGTATCTGTAGAAGTTAACGGTTGTCCAGATTGCGGCCCTGGATATGCAACTTATGGAGATGATTATCAAGTCCCAGGTAACTTTGGTAGTATAGTTGAACTATCATTCCCTGTATCAAGTAATGATGATCAGTGCTTTGATATTATCGGAATAGATGATGGTTTAATAGAAGGAGAAGAACTTTTTCAATTACGTATTAATAATGTTGTTGGTGGAGATGAAGGAGAATTAGGATTTAATAGCCAACTTACTGGAACACTTGTAGAGGATGGGGGATCTTCAACTGACGAGTTTTGTGGAGACGCATCTGACCTAATGATGAATATTGATGCTTCTTTAGATTGTGTTGATGGTGTTCCTGTTTTTCAATTAGTTCATAATGGTGGAGGTACTCCAGGAGCCAAGTTCTTTTATGATATTTTTGCACTCTATTTTGGCGAGTTTACGATACCAGACGATAATACCAATCTTGGAGAGGCACTTTTATCTGTAGCCTTGGATCCCATGATTTTTGGTCATTCTGGATTTGACTTCAACTTTAATATCCAGAACTGTGACGATTTCACCTTATACCACACTGAGAATATCGCTTCTATTGATTGCTTTTCTGAAACTGCTGTGAATTTTTCTTCACTTACGAACACAGAATTACATGAAAATGGAGGCACCACTGTATGTTTAGAAATTTCTAGCTCGATTGACGAAGAAGTTGAGGTTGAAGTCTTTATTAATGATAATTGCCCAAATTGTGCAATACTGAATGCGGATTTCGAAATTTTTGCTCAAGGTCAGGATCAAACAGGAAACTCTCTCTTTTTTACTTTCCCGGCAGGTGTTACTAATCAACAATGTTTTGACGTATTTGTAAGTGATGATGATTTGGCAGAGGGTGATGAGGTAATTGAATTATTTATTATGAGTGCCGAGGCAGCGTCAGGTGCTTCCTTAATTGGGGATAACAACCTTGCTAGTCTTACAATATTAGATGATGACTCAACTAATAACAATGAAGATTTGCCAACTGTTGAATTTTCTGAAGACTCAGAAGTGTTAGTCGATGAAAATGCTGGACAAGCTGTGGTTTGTTTGGCCATATCTAATCCATCAGTAACAGAGCCTGTAATTGCAGAAGTAGAAATAATTAATTTTGGTGAAGCGGAATTTGGCGTTGACTTTGAATTCTCTGATCCAATGGGTAATTCTACTTTTGTAAATTTTCCAGCAAATAGCCATGATGATGAATGCTTTAGTTTGAACATCATTGATGACAATATTTTTGAATTTGACGAAACAATCCTTCTTGTAATAAGTGATGTCCAGATTGCCGGTACTGGCTCAGGATCTGCTTTGATAGGATCTAATAACCAGCACTTTCTCTCAATAATGGATAATGATATTGAAGATAATGATGGCTCAATCGACGAAGACTGCTCAAATGGCATCGATGACAACGGAGATGGTTTAATAGATTGTGATGATCCAGCTTGTACAGGGGATCCGACGTGTATATCGAGTTGTACGACATGTATTGTAGAAACTCAGAGTAATGGAGACGGCACATTCACCATATTTTATTCGGACGGTACATCATTTACAAGTGAGGATTTAACTGGTCCACAGGGCCCTCAAGGACCAGCGGGTCCACAAGGAGATACAGGTGCTACTGGGGCACAGGGACCAGCGGGCCCACAGGGAGATACGGGTGCTACTGGGGCACAGGGACCAGCGGGTCCACAGGGAGATACGGGTGCTACTGGGGCACAGGGACCAGCGGGTCCACAGGGAGATACGGGTGCTACTGGGGCACAGGGACCAGCGGGTCTACAAGGAGATACAGGTGCCACTGGGGCAGAAGGACCACGAGGCCTAGCAGGTGCACAAGGTGCTAATGGATTAAGTGCATATAGCCTCTGGTTATTTGACGGGAATAGTGGATCTCTAAGTGAATTTCTAGAATCTCTTGAGGGCGAGGACGGATTAAGTGCTTATGAACAGTGGCTATCGCTTGGTAATGCGGGCTCATTGCAAGAGTTTATAGATTCATTAGTTGGCGCAGACGGCCCACAAGGCGAACCTGGCCCTACTGGTGCCACTGGAGCACAAGGTCCTTCGGGACCACAGGGAGCCACTGGAGCCCAGGGCCCACAAGGTGCAGTTGGTGCCACTGGCGCTCAGGGACCTGCGGGCTCAGATGGCGCGGCTGGTTCAGACGGATTAAGTGCTTATGAACAGTGGTTATTGCTTGGTAATTCGGGTTCCTTACAAGAGTTTATAGATTCATTAGTTGGCGCAGACGGCCCACAAGGCGAACCTGGCCCTACTGGTGCCACTGGAGCACAAGGTCCTTCGGGACCACAGGGAGCCACTGGAGCCCAGGGCCCACAAGGTGCAGTTGGTGCCACTGGCGCTCAGGGACCTGCGGGCTCAGATGGCGCGGCTGGTTCAGACGGATTAAGTGCCTATGAACAGTGGCTATCGCTTGGTAATTCGGGCTCATTGCAAGAGTTTATAGATTCATTAGTTGGCGCAGATGGTCCACAAGGAGACACGGGAGCTACAGGCGCACAAGGGGCTACAGGTGCACAAGGTGCAGATGGCGCGGCTGGTTCAGACGGATTAAGTGCCTATGAACAGTGGTTATCGCTTGGTAATTCGGGCTCATTACAAGAGTTTATAGATTCATTAGTTGGCGCAGACGGTCCACAGGGAGACACGGGAGCTACAGGGGCAGAAGGGGCTACGGGTGCACAAGGTGCAGTTGGCGCCACTGGCGCTCAGGGACCTGCGGGCTCAGATGGCGCGGCTGGTGCAGACGGATTAAGTGCCTATGAACAGTGGTTATCGCTTGGTAATGCGGGCTCATTACAAGAGTTTATAGATTCATTAGTTGGCGCAGATGGTCCACAAGGAGATGCGGGCGCTCAAGGTCCTGCGGGCACAACAGGGGCTACGGGCGCACAAGGTCCACAAGGACTAACTGGCCCACAAGGCCCTGCTGGACAACAAGGAGGTATAGGCCCTCAAGGTCCACAAGGATTGACAGGCCCACAAGGATTAACAGGTCCACAAGGTGATGTCGGCCCACAAGGTATTGCTGGACCACTAGGTCCTACTGGCCCACAAGGCGAACCAGGCGAACAAGATGGCAACGGTATCTATGATAGTGACGGTAGTCTCGATGTAAGGACAATTACAATCTCGGATGTACTTAATTTTGATGGTGACATAGCTGTAGCAGGAGAGATTAGAGGTCTGTCAGATGAAAGATTGAAAAAAGATATGAAGCCATTAGTGAATGCGTTGGCGATCGTATCTCAATTACTTCCTAAGACGTATTTATTCGATAAAGAAAAATTTGACGACTTCAATTTGCCAGAGCGACAGCAATATGGACTATTAGCCCAGGAGGTAGAGAAAATATTGCCTGAGTTAGTCTCGCAATCACAATTCAAGAATAATGAAGAATATAAATCAATAAACTATAACGCATTGATTACTATTCTCTTGGCGGCGATACAAGAACAGGATGAACTTTTAAAAGGTCAAATTTTTCTTCAGAACAGGCAAGACAATGAATTGAAGGATTTGAAGAATAGACTTGAAAAATTAGAAAACCTATTAACTAATAACAAAGATTAATTCACTTCTTCCATAAATAATGGCTCAAGAAGCAATTTATAGAATGCGGCATCAGGACTACTTGATGCCGCTATTTTATTAATACCTATCAGATGACTCTTGATAGCGCTTAGGAAGAGCGTTCTCCTTTTTTAGCCTAAATTTTAACACTTTAACTCCAAATATCACCTGTGGAGGTGATATGATTTTCGAGAACGACTCCCCAATTTTAGGAGATGGACCAATCTCATAAATTATGGATACTCGATGTATGATACCTACCCTGGAGCAGAATGATTCTGAATGGATCGGACCATCGATTATGACCTCTCGTCAGAGAGAGATCCTCGATCTATTATCACAAGGATATACAGCTAAGGAGATCGGATCATCTCTATTCATCAGCCACCATACAGTTGTTTCCCATTGCATCAGACTAAAGGAAAAATTAAAGGCTAAAAACTGTACTCATCTCATCGCTATCGCACTGAGAATAGGGATTATCTAATAGAATAAAATTGATTATATGAATTATCGAATTACTTTTTCTGTTGTCTTGTTTTTTTTCATGGCAATAACACTATCCGCTCAAGTAATACAGGAGGTGGAACTAAGGCCAGATGGTATAGTGATACCACGATTGGAGACCAGCTCGGTTAGTACGCCTACACGAGGCCAGCTTGTTTATCAGGATTCTGACGATACAATCTATTTCTTTGATGGGACAGACTGGTTGCCTGTTGGTGCTGGTGGAGCAACATCCGGTCATATTATAACTGATGATGACGGCGATACCTTTGTTACAGTAGAGGATTTTGCTGATTCTGATGAGATAACATTTAATTTAAGTGGTAGCACTCGGTTAGAGATTAGAGAAGAGTCAGACGGTGTTTTTGTATTCAGGATTCCTGAATATAATGCTGGCAATACGGTTTTTGGTCATAATCCGAGCAATACTATCGACACGACAGGTGGTAATGGATCAAGTAATACTGTTTTTGGCGCTAATTCAGGATCATCTTTAACCATAGGCACATCGAATACTTTCATCGGACATAGTTCAGGTCAAAACAACACTATTGGATCAAACAACACGATGGTTGGTCACTTAGCTGGAAATCGTCAATCTACAGGAGAATGGAACCTTTATTTGGGTAACCAAGCTGCTAGTCAAATAGATACCTCTTATGACAATACAATTATTGGTGGTTTGGCTGCGAATCAGTTGCAGAATGGGGATGGCAACGTGATCGTCGGTCGTGGAGCAGGAGAATTCAGTGATACGATCTTTCATAATACAATTCTTGGGTCTTTTGCTGGGTCAGAATTAAATGGAGATAATAATACATTCATTGGGAATGGTGCAGGTAATCAACTTTTTGATGATGATGGAAATGTGTTTATCGGTTCATCGAGTGGGAATAATCAGGTAGATGGTGAATTCAACGTCTATCTCGGTACTTTTACAAGTAATAATCTGGACTCCTCCTCAAACAATACAATTTTGGGAGGGATTGCAGCACATAGTATGACTCGTGGAGAAGGTAATGTAATCATAGGACGAGGAGCATCTGAGTTTACTAATAGTCAATTTAGCAATGTCGTAATTGGAGCATTTGCGGCTCAGAATAGTGAGTCATATGCCAATGTAATTATCGGTGAAGGTGCAGGAGATATTGCGGGTTCCTCTAATGTATATATTGGTCAAGGTACTGGAAGGCATAATTCTGGTAGAGAGAATATCTTCATAGGTCCATCTGTAGGAACAGATGATAATGATCAAACATTTAATGTGGATCATGAATTGAGAATTGACAATAGCAGTACATCTAATCCTCTTCTTCACGGCTTCTTCGACTTGGACTCTCTTGTGATTAATGGTGACCTAACTGTGCTAGGAACACTGAGTCCTCCATCAGATAAGAACCTCAAAGAGAATTTTCAAGATGTAGACTATCAGAAGGTATTATCTCAGGTAGGCGATCTGGATATTACTCAGTGGAACTATAAGGATAAGCGAGGTGACCATCTTGGTCCGATGGCGCAAGACTTCTACCAGGCTTTTGGTTTAGGTACTTCTGATAAGTCCATTGCCACAGTTGATGCCGATGGTGTGGCACTTGCTTCGATCAAGGCGCTTCTTAATCGAGTAGTAGAGTTGGAAAAAATCAACGCACAAGTGATGGAAGAAAATGCTGGTATGAGAGCTGATATAGCTGACATTAGAGCTATGCTTGCGACAGGAAGAAGTAATGCGTCAGTCAGTACGGACTCAGCAAAGGAGTAAGTTAATTCTCAGAACTCATCCACTTCGTTAGAGTGAGATATTTATAAAGTAATCCAGCGGTGTCAACATGAGTTGATACCGTTTTTTTATGCCCCCCTCAATTCCCTAAGATTTTCCCGTATCTCAATAAATGTCTCACGGGTCTTTCTGATAGCCTGGACTACGCCTGCTATACAGAAGTATATTTCGCTGGTCTGGAGGATTATAGTCGAGCTACTCATGTTCTCCTTTGGTTGGAACTATCAATTGTTGGAGAATAGCATGCTCTTGCCTATGTACATTCATGGCATCTGCTATTATAATTCGTCCGATCTCTACGACTTACTAAGAATACTCTCGACAATCCTCTCCCCATGATCTCTAGTATTCTCAATAAATAGTTCACTGGTCTTTCTGCCAGCATTAACAACTCCCGCAACATATAAACCTGGTCGGGAGGTCTCAAGAGTATCTGGATTAAAGTCAGGTTTCTCATGCTCGCCAGTTGTCGGAACCATCAACAGATTGAGTAGGGGGTAGTTAGGTTGATAACCCGTCATCGCAAGAACGAAGTCATTGGCGATAGTCCAGGTTTTAGCCTTGTTCCTGAGTGTGGCGCTATCTGGAGTGATTTCAACTACTTCGGTTTCGAAGTGTGCGGTGATAGATCCTTCTTTTATTCTGTTTTCTATGTTTGGTCTGATCCAGTATTTTACCTTAGGGTATATTTCATGCGACCTGATGGCCATGGTGACATGAGAAGCGCCTTTCTGCCAGCACTCCAGTGCAACATCGCACGCGCTATTGGCTGCACCAATTACTAAGACCTTTTGATCAACATAGGGATGTACTTCATCATAATAATGCTTGACCTTAGGTAGGTTTTCACCTGGGATATTAAGCATCCTTGGTGTATCATAGAATCCAGTAGTAACAGCTACATTTTTAGTCTGATAGGTAGTTTTAGTGGTTTTGAGTTCATAGCCCAACTCCGTTTCGGTGAGCTGTTCAGCAGGCTCATAGTAGCGAATATTGAGTTTATAGTTTTCCACGATGCGCCGATAGTACTCCATCGCCTCTCGTCGAGTTGGTTTCTCAGTATGAGAGATGAATGGAATATCAGCGATCTCAAGATTCTTAGATGTGCTGAAGAATGTCATGTTGGCCGGAAAATGATAGAGGGAATTGACCAATACGCCCTTCTCTATTACGATATAATTGAGTCCTGCCTTTTGAGCAGCCACTGCTACATTGATACCTGTAGGTCCGCCTCCTACAATGACTAGATCATATAACATAAAAGCTATCCTTATGGGCTCTTTAGTTCGAACTGCCTTACCGGATAATTGTCACATCACCCTCGTTTTCAAAGGTATTGTCATTGATGTCATATGTTGCATACCAGAAATAAACAGTCGATGGTTGATCTTTGCCGTCATTGTTTCTGCGACCATTCCATCGTGTATCTATATTATTTGATTGGAATACTCTATTTCCCCATCGGTTATAGATGCTTAGTTCATAATTTGCTATCGTCGCATTACCGCAATTCATGTCTTCAGGTCCAAATGTTGTATTCCTATCATTATTAGATTGAGGGAATACCGCATTGGGGAATTGTAAACAATCTTCAAACTCTGGTGGTGGAGGTAGGACTATGCAGTCATCTATGTTTTCTTCAGTGACTGTTATAGTGGCCGTCTCTTCATTACCGCACATATCAGTGACCCTCACAGAGAATTCTCCAGGTTCAGTTACGGCGATCGAAGAGGTTGTTTCTCCTGTGGTCCATAGGAAGGACTCTATATCTGTTCCAGAAGCGACAAGTTGCCAGAAATCATTCGCAGGGCTACAATCTCCATTGATCTCAACAGCTAAATTCAAGAAATCGTCTTCTGATAAATCTATACTTGCAGATCCTGGACAAAACTGTGCTACATTTTCCACTGTAAAGGTTCCGGGTTCACTCACATTTATGGTAGCTACTCCTACATCACCAGTAGACCATATGAGATCTTCCTCTTGAAAGTCACCAGATGCTCTCAAGAATAAGGTGTTATCCACGCATAAATTAGCGGGAGATACATCAATGACTGGATTATTTTCTATGGTAAGATCTGTCAGATCTATGGTGGCTGTTGCTGGGTTGTCACAGTCGTCAATGATGGTTACACTATATGGCATCAACTCTGTTACAACAATAGTCTGAGATTGTTCTCCTGTAGACCAGTTCACTGATACGATCGGATTACTAGCCTGAACTTGTAATATGATTTCGCCATCACTACAGAAGTTTTGGTCGCTCATGTTAATCATGGCAGTTGGAAACATAGACTGATTGACGAAGCCTGTATCGCATAAGGTGAAGCATTCTTCGATGCCTACCTCAACGGTTAAAATAAACATGCCTGTTTCCATTACCGTACGGATGCTATCTGTGCTGCCATCATCCCACAAATACGAAGTAGCTCCTCTAACAGTTCCATCAAAAGTAAATAATACCGGATCTTGAGGGCAGAAGTTAGTATCCTGCAGCATCAGCAGTGGTGGATTGAATTCATCAAATGACAATGCTAATACATCAATACTATCCATCTCCAATTGCTCGGTTCCAACCCACATCAATGTATCTACAGATACATCAATACTATCCAGACTCAGATTGAATCCTATATCATTACATGGTGTTGCACCAGTTGGATCGAGCTTAGTCAATGACGGAATCAGCGTCATGCCATCAAGTCGAGTTGTTGAAGTCAGAAAGCTCACTGCAAGCGTCGAATCAGAAATTAAGCCAGACTGAGTAATATTTATATCTGTACTTTCTTTACCCAGGGTACTATACAAAAATGTGCTATCGAGGGACATCCGTACAATCTGTGGCAATACGGTAGCATCTGTATTATTTACCATGCGCATGGAGATTGCGAATGATGAATCTACAAGCGGTACTATATTATTTGGAAACATCTCGAATTCTGGATTTTGATTCTGGAACTGGAATCCCTGGATAAGGTCACCATTTTGTTCTACGTTGATGAGCACGCCACTCGTAGTGCCTCCAACTGAAGACCCTAAGACTAAAAGAGTGCTATCGGCCATTTCAACCACACTTAATGCAGATTGATTAATTCCTGATCCGATGTCTCCTGTATAGCTTCTGCTCCATATAATATTGCCTGTGGTGTCCATCTTAGTGAGATATAACTGATGTCCTTCATCACGATTGTTTCCGGTAATCAATATTGTTGAATCCACAAGGAAGGTGGCATCTCGTATCACACTGGATAAGACATTACCGCTGGTATCACTAATCTCCCATGATTGACCCCATATCAGATCACCATCAGATCCTATGTTAAATGCGATAGGCTCGTCAACATCACCGTTACGATTATTCGTTATGTGGATGGTTCCCATATCTTCGGCACTTACCAGGCGTGATCGGTATCCGAGATTTCTAAATTCGTCTGAAGCCTGTCCCGTAAGCCGAGTCCATAATACGTTGCCATCAGAAGTGACTCTTGTTACAAGTTTATTGAGACTATCTTGTTGCAGGAGCGCACTAAACATGATTGATCCATCAGGTAATAACTCTACCTCACCAAGTTCAGAGATAAACACCTCATCATCAATGTCATAATCATATTCCTGACTCCAACTGATGGTTCCTTTAGCATCTAAGCGGGTCAAATTGATAGACTCATTGTCCCCATCGTTATTAATCTGAAGACTCAACATCAAAAATCCAGTTCCTGCCTCATGTAAGCTGGTGGCAAGCACATCAGTGTTGGTTGTTGTATATAACCTTTCAAAGAGATCCTGACCGCTAAGCTCTACGTTAACAAGGATCATAAGAGTTGTCAGAAGGAGGTAAGAGATATATTTCATAAAACTTAAATATTCTGTTGAATATGGTGCTACCACTTATATGTGAGATGTAAATTTAGCGCATTTAGAGCACTCGATAGACCTCACTTTCAATTGTAATCATATCAATAACGCAGCTTACTATAATTTCGGTTGACAAGTAAAGACTTTTTATTTCCACACTTGGACATTTTACCGCAAATAGTGCTCAATTGAGTAATAAAATCACCCCATAGTATGCTCTATTAAAATAAGATGCCCAGATATTATCTATGTTTTATGAAACTATTTATGTTCACCCTTTCATTATGTAGTTGTTAGTCATTAATTATTCACACTTTAAAATAAATCATGGGACTTTTTTCATTTATTAAAAATGCTGGCAAGAAGGTTTTTTCTCGAGAGGCTGCAGCGCCAACATTAACCGCAGAACAAGAAAAAATAAGGGCTCTAAAAGGAACCGTTGCACAGCTTGGCATACCTGTAAGTGAGCTTAAAATCGAATTAGCAGAGCAAGTAATTGTTTCTGGAGCAACAGGCACCAACGCAGACAGAGAAAAACTGATTCTTGCCCTTGGAAATGTTGACGGTATAGGTGCAGTAGCGGACAATATCAATGTCCTCAACCCAGAACCAGAGTCAATATTTCATGAAGTCAAAGGTGGTGATTCGCTGTCTAAGATCGCTAAAGAGGTGTATGGAGACCCCATGAAATATAATGCCATTTTTGAGGCCAACAAGCCAATGTTGAGCCACCCAGATAAGATTTATCCTGGGCAGATTCTCAGAATACCACCATTGGGGTAAGCAATCTTGAAGATTTATATAAGCAATTATATGAGTGGGCTAAAATAGCTCACTCTTTTTTTTGTCGACTATTACCTGGGCTTAGTCGATTGCTTTGAACCGAGCAAATCATCAGAGGAGTTGTGTATTTAAAAGCCATGTTCCTATGAGTTTACTTCGTGTCTTGTTATCAATCTTTTTTCCACCCCTCGCCGTGATAGATCAGGGCTGTGGATCTTTTTTATTGGTGTGTATTTTAACGCTCTGTGGCTGGATGCCAGGAGTTATTGCCGCCTTAATAATTCTGAGGGAACATAATTGATTATGTAGAATCAGTTAAAGTAATGACTGCCCATTCATCAAGAGAAACTAAGATTTGTCAATCTCGTTGTTATAAGAGTACTATATAATTATGGCAGCTAAAGCGAAGAAAAAGAATAAAGAAGAAATTCTTGACATCTATATGGAGTATGTTCAGACGCACGGGATAGACATATCTGTTGAAGATCTTTGTGCTGATACGACTCTTGACAAGTACAATTTCTATGATTATTTTGATTCTATACCTCACATCGAGAGTAGTGTGTGGGAGGGCCTGCTGCTAGCATCAGTTAATACAGTGACACAGGACAAGCTTTTTGATTCTCTGTCCAAGCGTGATCAGCTACTCTCGCTGTATTATACCTTCTTTGAGAATTGTGCACTCAATAGCGATTTTTTAAAGCTGAGCATTGATAGGCATGGGAGATGGGGTATGGTGAAGGTACTGAGTCCGATGAAGGAAGGATATATAGAGTTTATCAATCACCTTGACATCATAGGGTCTTGCGGTGTAGGCTCATTAGATGATACGATCAATAAAATTTCAGATAAGATCAGTGGTGAAGGATTTTATGGCCAAATGTTGTTTTTGATTGACTTTTGGCATAACGATGATTCGCAGGATAAGGAGAAGACAGATGTTGCGATCGAAAAAGCGGTCAAAGCGACTATGGACTTGTTAGATGTTACACCACTCAAGAGTGTCTTTGATTTTGGCAAGTTTATATTTCAAGAGCGATTCACTAAAAAAGCTTAATCGATGAAGACCATTGATGAGATACCTACAAGCAAGCTAAGTCGAGCTGGAAAACTGCTCAAGACTGGGCTGAAAGTTGGGAAGAACTATGCAGGGTATTATAGCTCTAAAATATTGGGAGATGCTGATAAGGAGTCTCTCGATCAAAAGAATGCTGCCCAAATCATGGAAAGCCTTCAACAACTCAAGGGAGGTGGCCTCAAAGTGGCGCAAATGCTATCTATGGAGAAGAGCCTTTTGCCAAAAGCATATTTAGATCAATTTAGTTTAGCGCAGTTCTCCGTTCCCCCACTTTCGGCACCGCTCGTAAAAAAGACCTTTAGAAAGTATCTCGGCAAAAACCCAGAGGACCTTTTTGATTCGTTCAACTATCAAGCATCTTTTGCTGCAAGTATCGGTCAGGTCCATGAGGCAATACTCGATGGGAAGAGACTAGCCGTAAAAATTCAATATCCTGGTGTTGCCGAATCCATCAAATCTGACCTTGCCATGCTCAAGCCGATGGCAAGTAGATTGCTAGGATTGAACCTGGCTGATGCGGACAAGTATTTCGGAGAAGTACAAAATAAACTTGTCGAAGAAACTAATTATACTCTCGAGCTACAGAATAGCCAGGAGCTCACCGAAGCATGTATGCATCTCGACGGTTATGCCTTCCCAAATTATCATCCTGAGTTCTCATCATCACGGATTATTACTATGGATTGGATGGACGGAATTCACCTGCCAAATTACTTAGAGCGTGAGCTTACTCAAGAACAACGAAATGATCTCGGGCAGCGTATATGGGACATCTTTATGTATCAGGTTCATGAACTCCGAAAAGTTCATGCCGATCCGCATCCTGGAAATATCTTGATACAAGAGGATGAAACCATATGTATGATAGACTTTGGTTGTGTCAAGGAGTTGCCTACAGCCTTTTTTGAGCCTTATTTTGAGCTAACAGAACCTGGTCTCCTTGATGATAGATCTAAATTTGAAGAAATCCTGGAGAGATTAGAAATCTTATTTCCTGATGACAAGGATGATCAACGCCAACATTATTATGAGTTGTTTCATGAGGTGCTATCTCTCTTACTGAAGCCATATCATTCTGAGACTTGGGACTTTGCTGATGCGTCGTATTTCGATCAAATTTCGACAATCGGAGAACGACTTGCTAAGGATACGTTAACAGCAAAGTATAAGGCCAATCGAGGTAGCAAGCACTTCATTTATGTCAATCGCACCTTCTTTGGATTGTATCAACTCATGCATATGATCGGCGCTCAAATTAAGGCACCGTATGTCAGATAATTATTGAAAAGAAACGTCGTCATTTTGATTTAAATTCCTTCTTATCTTTAGGAAGCTTTTCAATTTTGCATTAACCATCGAATATTTATAGCTATGAATAGCTTGAGCAAGGAGTTGATTGAGTTAAGAGATGATGTTGAAAAACATCATTCCAACATAGAAAAATGGATTAAATACATCAAGGAGTTAAAGAATCAGGGATTCAAGGATCAGGCTCTACTTGCCTCCCAAGAATCATGTTTAATCAATAGTTCGTCTTCTGAATTATTCATCTTATACATCAGATTACTCAAAGAATTAAAACTACTTGAAAAGCGCAGGCAGGCATTGGATAATTATGCTCAAAACTTCCCTAATAATTTCATCATCCAATTAAATTATGGAGAGTCTCTCAGACATCAGAAAAAATTCAGTCAAGCTTTAGAAGTATTGGAGATATGCAAACAGATTAATGATAAATCAATATGGCCTTTTATACATTGTTCTCTAACCCTTAAGGATCTGGGTCGCTTAGAAGACTCCTATGATGATATATTTCGAGCAGAGAGAATAGACTCTAGACATCCCAGAGTTCAGCTCAGTAAGGGATTAATAGAGTATGAATTGGGACATAAAAAATTAGCAATTGAGTCATTTGAGCGAGTAATAGCAATCGATCCTAATCATTCACTAGCAGTGAAATCAGCGTTAGAAATTGTGAATTGTGTTAAAAAAGACGAGGGAGAAGAAGCTGCTCTTTTGGAAGTGCAAAAACATTTAAGCATGTTTTCTGAGAATATAGACATACATCTTGTCTATGTTAAATGTCTATTAGCTGTTCAGCGAATTGATGAGGCATACACAGCGCTCAGAAAAATGTTGGTAAAATGGCCTCAGAATGTGCAGAGCATCCTGCTGATGAAAAAATTGCTAAATCGTAAAGAACAAAAATCAGAGACTTTAGGATTTTTGTTGAATAAGTTGAGTGATCATTCCGATAGTTTTCAAATTCTTTCTCACTTAGGATTTCAGTATCGTTTAATGAATAAGAGAAGAATGGCTCTGGATACTTTTATGCAGGCGGTGCCTTATGCACGAGATGATAACCATAAGATTAGCTCTTTATTAAATATAGCTACAGAAAATATGTTTCTGGGAGATTATCAATTGGCTTGTGAATTTATAGAAGAAGCAAAGAAATGTAACATAGAGTCCGAAAGACTGAAGCTTGTTGACGCTCAGTTGAAAATCAAATTGAACCGACCTAAAGAAGCAAAGAGTATTTATCAAAATATGATCGACAATGATCAAGGATCAATTAGAGCGATCAATGGACTAGCTAATTTATACAGCTCGCTTGGGCATGTTGATAAGGCTGTAGAATTAATACATGATAAACTGGTAGTTAATCATAACAACATTGAATTGAAGAATAATCTTGCGAGAAAACTCATGGCAATTAATGATTATGATGCTGCAATTGAGATATTTAGTAAGGTTCTAAGTGAAAATTCCGATAATGTTCATGCGGTTACTGGAATAGCTCGATGTTATTCTAATAAAGGGGAATGGGATAGAGCTCTAGAAACTTTGGAAAATTACGATAAGCCTGATCAGAAGAGAATTCTAATCCAAAAGGCCAATGTTTTTATTGGACTTGGCAGGTATGAAGAAGCCAATACCCTAGTTCTGCGAATCAATGAAATGTATGAAGATTTTAGCACTCTTTTTCTGCAAGCACGCTTACTATCTAGTCAAGGGCTCTTTAATCAATCAAATGAAATATTGAATAGAATAGAAGTTGAAAGTAATAGTTGGATTTCAAAGATTAAAGCTGCCATCGGTAATAACTACTTTCTTCAATATCGCTACAAGGAGGCCGCCCAGGAGTTGAGAGACGGAATTCTATATTCAGAAAACCCAATTAACCTACGGAACAGGCTTGCACTTATTTATATGATAAATGGCAATCTATCTGAAGCACAAGAATTACATATGCAAAGCTCAAGAGAAATAGAGGAAAGAAATAAAGGAGGAGCAGTTTCGATTCCGCTTCGGAGTCATTCTGCTTTGGTAATTAATGATTTGCGTTCGAATCCTAGATTATTTCAAATGCTTATGGATACATTTAAATTGAATAATAAATCCAGAGTGAGAGCTATTGCAGACATTGTATCTGACCATCCTTCCTATTTGGGCTCGTCTCTTTATCTAATGAAGGAGCTTAGATTGCAAAAGATATTTAATCAACTAAAACCAGGAATTGAGCCCCAGATCCCAAAGGTCATTGTTCAATATTGGGATCAAGAAACGAAACCTGATGAAATTACAAAGATGATGAATAGTTGGAAAGATATTCACCCCAACTATGAACACAAGTGTTATTCTGCACGGACAGCTTATGAATTTCTGCAGAATGAATACGACTTAAAAGTTGCAGAAGCTTTCACCCGATGCGAAGGCCCTGCTATGCAGGCAGATTTCTTTAGGTTAGCATATCTCAATAAATATGGTGGATTTTATGCGGATGCAGATGATATGTGTGTCAATAGCCTTGAAAGACTTTTGCCTTATGAACTTGTCGTAATGCAGGAAGATTTTGCAACAATTGGAAATAATTTTATTGGTGTTATTCCCACTCATCCAACCATCAAAATCGCATTTAAATATGTCCTACAAAATTTATCAGAGTATTGCAATGAAAACGCTTGGTTCAAAACTGGTCCGGCCATTCTCACGAATGCTTTGGCCATCTATTTGAGTAAGTTCATTATATCGGGTGATCCGCTGCCACCTATAAAAGTCCTATCAATTTCAGAGTTTCGATCAATGGTGAACCAGCAAGTGCCTCTCGCTTACAAACGAACAAATAAAAGTTGGTTTAAAAATGCCTATAAACGTGATATAAAAATTTCTGTGTAAATATCACAACTATGGAAAAGCTCAAAACTTCAAATAAAAGGCTTTCGTTAGCTCTCGATATTCATTACTGAAATCCTGAGTTGCTTGATCTCTTATGTATAGCTTATCTGTAGGGTAATCTTTAATTTCTACTTTACCTAATGAGATCATTAGACGCTCAAGAGGCTTAAATTGATCAGGATACACCTCTGTAATTTTATTCGGATATAGATTATAACTACGGGCGAGCTCTATGCATCTATAGCCCTCAATATCTGGGAGAATGAGTGAGCAGGTACCTTTAGGCCTGAGTAGATTCCTTATTGCTCCTAAGAGATCATTGTGAGATAACTTAGTTGTATGACGCACGCTGGTCTTGTCTTGGCTGTTTGAGAGTGTCCCACCAGTAAAAAATGGTGGGTTAGTAATTATATGGTCAAATTGATCGTCAATTTCTCTTTGATAATCTTGGATCGATTGATTGATTACTGTAATTCTTTTTGACCACTCTGATCGATCTACATTTTGCTGAGCTTGAGTGGCGGCTGGCTGGTCGATTTCAAGGGCTTTAATAGTTGCTTCATTATTTCGCTGAGCTATCATAAGTGCTATGACACCTGTTCCTGTTCCTATGTCAAGTATGTCAATACTCTCGGAACAATTGGTCCATGCCCCAAGCAATACGCCATCTGTGCCAACCTTCATTGCACAGTCCGATTGTGCAATGCTAAACTTCTTGAAATTAAATACTTCCTCCATTCTTTATAAAGCCGACAAAAGTAGCAATAGATATGATATGTAAATAGCTTACAAATTATGAGATCAAAAGCTTTGATCTCATAATATCCAGTTTAATGGAGAATGTGAATCTAGTTTATGTTTCCACATATCCACTACAAAAATCTCTCGATTTGATCATTTCTTCGAAAACTCACTAGGTGATTTAGGGGACTCAAACTGTCAGCTATTTAGCATAGCGTACTTACCCGCAGTCAATTTGAGGGCTTTTATGCTAAGCTCTTGTCATTTAGACACATAATGAGAGAAAAAATTGTGTACCCTACAAATCATCTACGTCTAATCACTGTAACCTTTTTAGAAACCATTTTAGAGCAAACGAAATGAAAAATTTATTAATCCTTATCCTCGCACTACTTGTTTCTGGAGTAGCATTCGGCCACGATGTCGAATTAAGATTTACAGAAAACAGAGTAGAAGGCGATCTCTTATTCATAG
>CAZAXY010000065.1:0-21717 GCA_964489125.1 uncultured Saprospiraceae bacterium | reverse complement strand
TAGGCTACCTCGCTGATGCATTTGACGAGGATGGTATCATTAAAAATATTGAGGCGGGAAATGTAAGCTTCCCGCTACAAAGTCAATTGATTAACGGTAGTCAGGACTTATTCGGGCTCAAGACAGAGCTACAGTTTGGTAAGTTTAGACTCACTGCTGTAGCCTCACAGTCTCGATCGGAAGCAGAGACTATATCTCTTGAAAATGGAAATTTAATTCAAGAGTTTGAATTGAGACCGGACGACTATGATGAGAATCGTCATTATTTGATATCCCACTATAACAGGGAGATATTTGAAGATGCTTTGAGCACGATTCCACAGGTGAGATCCCTGATGCGGATTACTAACCTCGAAGTATGGGTGACAGTACAACCCAATGATGACTTGCAAGGCACTCGACCAGTGGCTGCTATAAGTTTCTTAGGAGAGTCTAATACAGACAATTTCTCTGATCCTATGACTATGTGGCAACCGATTAACACGGGTAATCCGACCTTCCTTGATGTTGATGGCAACCAACTGCCAGACAATGATAATAGTGAATTATTTAGCCGTCTGGTTAACGATGATCAGACAAGACAATTTGATAATACACAGACCTTACTGCGCTCGAGATATGGACTTACTCAAGTAGAAGACTTTGAAGTGCAGACAATGCGCAGATTGAGGCCATCAGAGTATACATTTAATCCTGAGTTGGGATTTATTTCTCTTAATGTTCGCCTTCAGCCAAATCAGGTTTTAGGGGTCTCATATGAGTATACTTATACACTCAATGGCAATGAAGTTTATAAGGTAGGCGAGATAGCCAACGAGTCTAATACGGGCGGCATAGATGAAGAAAACAATCCTGCGCCAACAGATGTCCTATATGTCAAGATGCTCAAACGATCAATCCGACGAGTAGACCTGCCTGCATGGGACTTGATGATGAAGAATATCTATTCCCTTAATTCTGCTAGTCTGTCCGAGGATGGTTTTGAATTAGACATCTTCTTTGAGGATTTCGAAACAGGCACGTTAAAAAGATTTATACCCGAAACTGGATTTGATAGGACGCCCTTGTTGAATTTGTTTCAGTTGGATAGATTGAATTCAAGAAATGATCCACAACAAGATGGAGTCTTTGATTTTATACCTGGAGTAACGGTCAATACCCGTACTGGAAGCATCATATTTCCAGTGTTGGAGCCATTTGGGAATAGTCTGAGACAATTGTTAAATAATGACGAGCTTTTTGAGCGTTATGGATTTCCTGAACTGTACGAGAATACCGTGACTATTGCGCGCGAAAATCTTGAGAAAAACAGATTTATAATAAGCGGGGAGCTGAAGAGTAATTTTTCTTCTGAAATCAGTCTTGGATCATTTAATATTCCACGAGGATCGGTAACAGTTCGTGCTGGCAGTCAAGAACTCAGAGAAGGTATAGATTATGAGATAGACTACGGCATAGGTAGACTCAAAATATTAAATGATGCCTTTATCCAACAGGGAGTGCCAATCAATGTATCTTTTGAAGATCAGAATTTGTTTGGACTACAGCAGAAGACCTTATTTGCGCTCAGAGGAGAGTTGGAGGTCAGCGACAATTTGAGAATAGGAGCGACATATCAGCGCTTGTTTGAACGGCCATTTACTCAGAAGGTTAATCTAGGAGATGATCCTATAAACAATAGGGTTTTTGGTCTTGATGTCAACTATACATCCGAAGCACCATTCTTAACAAGACTGGTTGATAAGCTTCCCTTCTATAGCACGAATGAGCCTTCATCGATAACTGTGTCAGCAGAGGTTGCCGCGATAAGACCGGGAACAAATAGAGCGATTAATGATCCTACAACTGAAAGCCCTGCAGTCAGCATTGATGATTTTGAAGGTGCCACTAGTAGTATACCACTCGGTAACAGCCCGACTCGTTGGACTTTAGCGAGTACGCCACTTTCCTTTACGGAGTCAGAGCGTAATAACGACCTAACTTATGGTGCTAATAGGGCTCTAGTTAATTGGTATGTGGTTAATGATTTTTCTATTAGAACCGAGGAGGATAACCGAGATTCTTATACTCGTAGGATAGATCAGACTGAGCTTTTTGATCGACAATTGGATGTCAGCCAGATTCCGGATTTATTAACTTTTGATGTGAGCTATTATCCATCAGAGCGCGGCCCTTATAATTATGATCTTCCTAATGGTACAGACGTTTCTGCAGGACTTGAAGAGAATGTTGATGAAGAAATCAGGTTGCGGGATCCAAGTAGTCGATGGGGAGGAATCATGAGATTCTTGGATACCAATAATGACTTTCAAGCTGCTAATATTGAGTATATAGATTTTTGGATGCTTAATCCATTCTTAGAGCGTCGAGATGGAGATCACCTGCCCGGAGAATCTGGCAGTATTGTTTTTGATCTGGGCAATATATCAGAAGATGTCCTGAATGATAATATACAGTCTTATGAGAACTCATTGCCTTTGCCAGGTGAGATCGTTGCCACACGACAGACGGTCTGGGGAGAGATTCCTTTGACGGTACCTAATGTAGATGCATTTGATAGGAATAATTTTGAAGCACAAGATTTAGGCTTTGATGGAATAGCCGACAGTCTAGAGAGAATACAATTCAATTCATATATCAATAGTGTTACCTCGGTTTTTCAACAAACTAATCTAAGCGATCCAAGTAATGACAACTTTGTCAGCTTTAGAGATAATGACGTGTATCCAGTCGGCACTCCATTACTCGAGCGCTACAGAAGATTTAATAACCCTCAAGGTAATGCACAGAACAATACTGGACGACAAGTTGGATTAGGGAATCCAGAACCAGATACAGAGGATCTCAACGGTAACCGATCTCTTGAGAAGAGCGAAAGCTATTGGGAATATTTAATAGAAATAACCAATAATAATGGGGAATTAGAAACAGAGGGTCAAGACTTTATTACTGATATACGGACATTGATTAATCCCCAAACTCAAGTTGAAGAGAAGTGGTATAGATTCAGAATTCCACTCGAAAGTGGTCGACCAATAAATGGAATTGAGGGCTTTCAGTCAATTCAATTTATGCGGATGTACATGACGGGCTTTGACACACCGAAGACCTTCAGATTAGCAGATTTTGAATTGATCCGAAATCAATGGCGAAGGTTACCGTTAAATGAGACCTGCGCCGGAGATAATAGTGAGGTAGAGTGGATTATTGATGAGGTAGGGGTGCAAGAGAATAGCCAGAAGTTACCATTTAATTATATCCTACCGAGAGGTATCGTTCAAGAGCGATTCGTCAGCACCTTCACCAATGTACTGCAGGACGAAAACTCTATGAATGCTACTGTGATGAATCTCCCAGATAGCTGTGAGGTAATGACCTACAGACTGACAGAGATTGATATGAGGCTATATGACAGTCTTGAGCTATTTGTCCATGCTGAAGCGAAAGATGAGTTTTTAGAGGATGAGGAGTTGTCAGCGTTTATTAGGCTCGGCAGTGATTTTTCCAATAACTATTATGAATATGAGGTTCCGTTAACATTATCCGATCCAGCAAATATCGATGGAAACTTCAGGCAGACAGCTGCCGATCAGCAAGCCTATACGGCAGAAGTATGGCGTGAGGAGAATAAATTTGATTTTGACTTAAGCCTATTTACCGATGCTAAAATTCAGCGAAATCTTGAAGGCATCCCTAAAACGGAAGTATGGGAGTTACCCACAGGAGACCCTAACAAGCCGAATGCTCGCATACGAATCAAGGGTAACCCTACTCTCGGATTGGTGAAAGGAATCGTATTGGGACTAAGGAGCAATAAAGGAGAACAAGAAAATATCGACGCTGAAGTATGGTTCAATGAATTGAGACTTAAGGGACTTAACAATAGAGGTGGTGCCGCTGGTGTTGGCAGGGTGGATTTACAGTTAGCAGATCTAGGCAATATTACGATGAGTGGCAACTTTAGCACAATCGGCTTCGGTCAGATTGATCAACAATTGCAGGAGCGCCAATTGGATTTAAGGACAGAGTATGATTTTGCCGCCAACCTAGAATTAGGCAAGTTCACACCTGATTCATGGGGATTGAGTGTTCCATTTTACTATCAATTTGCCAAAACAATCAGCCAAGCAGAATTTGATCCTTACAATACCGATTTACGAGTTGATACCTTGAATACTATTGAGAATTTTCCAGACTTAGAAGATCTTAATGAAAGAAGTAAAGAGCGCACCACTATACAGACCTTCAACTTCACCAATGTCAGGAAACAGCGAACCAGTGACAAGGCACCAAAGCCGTGGGATATCAGTAATGTAACAGCTAGTTATAGCCATACTAAAACGACATATAGTGATGAAATCCTTCAGGAAGAAACTACGGTAGATCAACGTGGAGACTTGACCTATGGTTATTCGACTAGTGCTGATCCGATTAAACCGTTTGAGGGAATTAAATCTAAGGCGCTGAAACTCATTAAGGAATTTAACTTTAATCCTATTCCTAACACATTATCATTTAGCACACAACTGAGGCGATTGCAAAATCAAAGAATATTCAGATTGCCGGATCCAGATCCTATTGATCAAGGAGGAGAAGGAGTAACTTATGCATTCGACGATCAACGGTTTAACTGGACACGAAACTATGGCTTGACATGGGATCTATCTAAATCGCTGAAGCTAAACTATTCCTCTACGGCATCCGCTGTTGTAGATGAGTTAAGGCAAGTAGGAGTAGCAGAGGATGTGCAGAGCCGAGATTGGGTCAATGAGTTTGGCGAAAATGTTACTGAGCAAGTGCAGGCCAATGAAAATTTACCAGCTCAATATCGCAGAGAGAACCTCAGGAATTTTGGTCGTCTACAGAATTTCAATCAAGATCTAAGCATCAACTATACGATACCATTCAAGTATATACCTGGATTAGATTGGATCACAGCGAGAGCTAATTATAATGCTAACTACACCTGGAATGCTGGATCATTGAGTCTTAGATCTCTGATTGAACCTGACTTTCCAGATGCATTGCCTTGGCATACTATTCAGAATGATCAGACGAGGAGCGTCAATGCAACTTTGGACTTTGAGAAACTTTATGATAAAATACCTTATCTAAAGAAACTCCAAGGAGGTCGAACAACAAGGAATCGCAGTAGATCTGCTCGTGGAAGCGCAGCAGAGGATGACAGAACATCTAAAAAGAAGGATAGAGAGCTAACTAAAATTGAAAAATTGGTTGTGAGGCCACTACTCTCAATTAGGGAAGTAAGGCTGACGTATAGAGAGTCTCTTGGGACGATAATACCTGGATTCACAGTTACGCCAAAATTGTTTGGCCTTAATGCAGGGTCTCCTGGCGTAGGTTTCGTATTTGGACAACAACCAAATATTGATGTCAACGATCCTAATAACTTTCTTCGCAATGCGGTGGAGAATGAATGGATTACTCCAACGAGATTCCAAAACAATCAGATTGAGCAAAACAATGTCCAAAATTATGAAGCTCGAGTTACTGTAGAGCCTTGGAAAGACTTCGATATTGATGTGAGGTTTAATAAGAGATTCACAAGAAATCATAGAGAGGATTTCGTAAACCGAGCGATACCTGGATCGGGTGGAGTTGACTTACAGCAAGTGGCATTACGAGATTTTGGAAGCTATGAAGTAAGCTTTTTTGCTGTAAATACATTGTTCAATTCAGATATAGATGGACTGTTTGAACGGTTTAGATCATTCTTGCCGATTATATCCAATAGACTTCCTACGACAGACAATGGACAGTTTAATAATGGCCTTCAGACAGGTTTCGCTGAGGGACTTGGGTCAGAACATGTGGATGTACAGATACCAGCGTTTTTAGCGGCCTATACAGGTAAAAATCCGAGAACAATTGACTTAGATGTCACAGACAATATCAGTCGTAGAGGATTTATTCCCAGGCCTAACTGGCAGTTGCGCTATAATGGATTGAGTAAACTCAATTGGTTTAAAAATATATTTTCTAACATCAGTATAGCGCATGGATATACCTCAACCTTAGGCGTTAATAGCTTCCAGACAGATCTACAATTTGATACGGCTAATCCATTTGCCATAGATCCAGATATTCAGAATAGAAACTTCTTTGCTCGCTTCGAGATTCCTCAGATAGTAATAGAGGAGCGCTTTCAACCAGTAATAGGGTTAGACTTTAAGACTAAAGGAAATATTACAGCGAATTATGAATTTGCCAAATCGAGAGCTCTCGAACTAGCTACTGGTCTTGGGCAGATTACCGAGCGTAATAGTACAGAGCATACCGCTGGTTTTGGATGGATTATGGATGATGTTAACATTGGATTTTTGACAGGTCAGAAAAACACTCGCCGTAGTAGAAGTGGCGATAATTCTGAATCTGAAAACCCAGAGTCTGCGCGACCTGATCCACGTAATCCTGCCGCTGACTTTCAGCGCAGACTACAGATAAATATGGACTTAAGTATCAGGGATGATGTTACCTTGATACACAATATTGGCCAATTTAGTCCTGCGGAGCCTATAAGAGGCACATTCACAGTTCAGCTTAGTCCTTCTATTGAATATGACATTAACAAGTTTTTTGCACTCAGACTATTTATGGATTATAATCAGACTAAGCCCAAAATATCAGGAGGTTTTGACGTCACCAGTGTTAATACAGGATTGACAGCAAGATTTAATCTTCAATAAGGAATGGTTTTAATGAGAAGATATCTATTTCTTGTTTTAACAAGTGTATTAATCATCTCCTGTGGAGGAGATTGTGATGAACTCATGTGGTTTAGAGATGCTGATGGCGATGGATTTGGCGATCCTAGTATTATAGAGTTTGGATGTGATCCAATTGACGGATTCGTATCTAATAATATAGACGAGGATGATAATTGTAGTATAAGAGATTGGACCGTCTTCTATCAAGATTTGGATAGCGATGGATTAGGTGATCGATTATCCAAGACTTTCGATTGTAGCAATCCTGATATGACTAATTTGGCGCCTAATGGATATGATCTGGATGATTCTGTTCTCTCACAGCCTGATGAGATGATTAACATTGTTATTGATTTCCTTGAAGGATTTGAAATCACAGATACATCTATACTTGGCGTGCTCGCTCCAGGGACTCCTGATGATGATGGTTTTGTGCAGCACAGTACAGTTTATGCTGATGGTGTGGATGGTTATCTGCCATTGTTTAGGCTGATCAATAAGCAGAATGATATATTGACCTATAATATTTTTCGGGATGATGATCATGTAATCGCGCATATCTCATACGGCGGCCGGTGGAATAACAGAATACCACAGGTGGCTTTGGAAGTGTTCAGGATTGAGGATAATAGAATTGCGGAGCACTGGGATAATATCGAAGACTTAGTTGTTCCTGATCAGATGCCAGCACCAATTGAGATAAGCCCGTCTGATGTTGCTGATAATGAGTTGCTTGTTCGTAATATGATCGCAGACGTTTTTGTCAGTGATGAGCCAGCTAATGTTGATTTATATTTTAGTCCAGATTTTGTTGATCATAGCTCGAGGCCATTGAGTTTTAATGCGCTGATGTCTGCTGAGAATATTCCTAGATATGATGATATAGAATTGATTTTTGGATCGGACAATCTAATCCTTGCAGGAATCCAAGGTGCTCCAGATGAGTTGAGCACTATCGAAACCTACTTCGACCTATATGTAATCAATGATGGCCTAATTACTGAGCGTTGGCAAACCATACAGGAATTGCCTGATGCCTTCTTACATATGAATGGTAAGTGGTAGAGTGCTCTCGGAGCTTATTACTTTCTGTCTGATTGTAATTGGGGCTTCCTCTCCATAGATCTCTTGAGCATGTAAGAGACAACACAACCACATATAAGGAGTATTGGTATATCCACCAGATAGTCAAGCTCAATTGAACTGTTACGAGCCAAGCGCAACAGGTGTACTCCAACCATTAAGACACCATACCCCAGACCGGTTAGTATCCAATTGTAGCCTTTATAGAGTTTATTGGTATTCATGCCTTTGATTTAAAGTGAGTATTGATCCTTTTTATGCACGACATTTATAGATTTATCTTGTAGTCATCAGACAAGAGGATCAACAATTCAAAATATGAGAATACCCAAGATTACACCTTCTGTACCCCAGATTTTTTTTGAAGTTTATTTGTCGATGTTTTCTGTCGGGTATAAATATTTATAAACGAGCTTCATCGTAAGGCCATACATTAGACCTCCAACTAAATAGATCGGCAATCCACGTGTAGCCACATTTGTAAGGTCTATGTGCTCCCCGTACAACAACGGCATTATTACTTGAACAATAATGAGCAGAATGATACCGAATATTATACCGTTGATTATCCACCATTTACCTTCATAACGTTCAGGTTGAGCACTCATATGGAATTATTAATATCTTGCTGTTATCATTACAATATAGTGATTATGAAGATATGGATTTTGTTGGTCTCAATGATTGTAAGTGTTTCTATGTATAGTCAAGACTTTAGTCAGGCCGACAGTTTGCGCGGTTCTATTACACCTGAACGAGCGTGGTGGGATCTGAATTATTATCACCTCAATATTGAAGTCAATCCCTATGACAGCACCATAGTAGGTTCTAATGAAGTGCGGTATACGGTCCTTGAGCATGGAGACATTATGCAGATAGATCTACAAGAGCCTCTACAGATCATACGGGTAACTCAGGATGGTCGAGAGCTGAAGTTTACACAGAGTGGCCCTGCTCATCACATCCATCTCAATAAAGATCAAAGAGTAGGTGCCATCAATAGCATTGTTGTACACTATGGCGGCAGGCCACATATTGCCAAGCGTGCCCCGTGGGATGGTGGCATCACATGGACTTCAGATAATAATGGTAATCCATTTGCGGCAAGCTCGTGTCAAGGTATAGGAGCGAGCATATGGTGGCCTTGTAAGGATCATATGTATGATGAAGTGGATAGCATGTTGGTGACGGTTACTGTGCCAGAGGGCCTAATGGATGTAGGAAACGGTAGGCTGCGATCGAAGACTATAGCTAACGGAAAAGTAACCACAGAGTGGTATGTTGACAATCCAATTAACAATTATTGTGTCAATATCAATGTGGGAGACTATGTACATTTCGAAGAAGTATACCAGGGAGAGACTGGTGCCCTCGATTTGGATTATTATGTGCTGAGGGACAATCTGGATCGAGCTAAAGAACAGTTTAAGCAAGTGCCTATGATGATGGACGCTTTCGAACATTGGTTTGGGCCCTATGCATTTTATGAAGACGGGTTTAAGTTAGTGGAGGCACCCTATCTGGGTATGGAGCATCAGAGTTCAGTCACCTACGGCAACAAATATGTGAATGGCTACTTGGGTCAGGACTTAAGTGGTTCAGGATGGGGGCTGAAATTTGATTTTATCATTATTCATGAGGCTGGTCATGAGTGGTTTGCCAACAATATCACCTATCAGGATATTGCTGATATGTGGGTTCATGAGGGATTTACGGCGTATACCGAGTCTATATATGTGGAGTACCATTATGGTAAGGAAGCAGGTGCTGATTATGTTATTGGGACAAGATCCCGAATAGCTAATGACAAGCCGATCATTGGTACCTATGGTGTTAATTCTCGTGGTTCGGGGGATATGTATTATAAGGGAAGCAACTTGCTACATACTATAAGACAGATTGTTGATAATGATGAGTTATGGAGATCCACATTGAGGGGGCTAAATGAAGAGTTCTACCATAAGACAGTGACGACTGATCAAGTGGAACAGTATATGATTGACAAGTTAGGTGTGGACCTTACTGATGTCTTTGATCAATATCTGCGAGATCACCATATTCCGATATTAGAATATAGAGTGGGCCGCAATGGTCTGGCATATAGATGGTCCAATGTGCAACCTGGGTTTGATATGCCCGTCGATGTAGAAGTTAATGGTACGGAGCATCGATTAAACGCCTCCACGTTTTGGAGGAATCTTTCAATTGAGGAAAGTATCAAGAGTGTCATTGTCGATCGAGATTATTATGTAGCCAGTATGAAGGTCTTCTAAAATCCCTTGTTCATCGATTATCTGGGCTTACTTATCGGTCTTGCTTCTGAAATAATTTTATTAGTAGTAAATTGATATCATATCAATATCACTATGCCATGAAAGAAAATGTTGTAACAGCCATCTCAGGATGGATCGTATTATTATTGCTCATCCCAATCCTAGCTGCAGCCGCTTTTGGATTAGGGATGATAGGATTAACCCCTCCTGCTTCAATTATTCCAATTATCATACTCGGGGTATTTGTTATAAAGGGCTTTATGGTCGTGTACCCTAACCAATCCAAGGTGATGACCTTTTTTGGCAAGTATGTGGGTACGATTAAGCAGAACGGATTCTTATGGGTCAACCCACTCTATAGTCGCTACAAGATTAGCCTTAGAGCTAGAAATTTTGATAGTGAGCGAGTCAAGGTAAATGACAAGCGAGGTAACCCCATTTTAATCAGTGTTATATTGGTTTGGAAGGTAGACGAGACCTATAAAGCAGCCTTTGACGTAAGTGATTACGAGAGCTTCGTAAGGGTACAAACCGATGCCGCCGTACGTAAACTTGCAGGTTCATACTCCTATGACAACTTTGATGATAATCAGGAGGAGATCACGCTACGTTCAGATACTGGCGAGGTTAGTATCGCACTCGAAAAAGAATTGGACGATCGCCTCGCCATGGCTGGTATAGAAGTCATCGAAGCAAGAATCGGTTATTTGGCATATGCGCCAGAGATCGCGTCAGCTATGCTCAAGCGTCAGCAGGCCGAAGCTATTGTTGCTGCCAGATTGAAGATAGTGGAAGGTGCCGTGAGTATGGTAGAAAATGCACTCGATCAACTATCTAAAAAACAGATTATCGACCTAGATGAAGATAAAAGAGCTACCATGGTAAGTAATCTAATGATTGTGCTGTGCTCTGATAAAGAAGCCACGCCAGTGATCAATGCCGGCACTCTGGTAACTTAATCGTCTAGGATATGGCCAAGAAGAAATTTGTATTGCGCATAGATGAGAAGACCATGGCAATGGTCGAGAAGTGGGCCGCCGACGAAATCAGAAGTGTCAATGGTCAACTTGAATGGATCATTGTCAATGCCTTGAAGTCCTCGGGCAGGTATAAAAAATCAAATGATAAGGAGGCTGATCACTAAGATCAGTCTTCTAATCCATGGTCACTCGGAGTTTTTTCGTTTTCCCTTTACGCTGCACCTCTACTTCGACAGTATCACCACGATCTACTAAGCCGACTTGCATGGTCAGCTCACGATAAGATGTTACTACATTATCATTGAATCTTGTGATAACATCACCAGACTTAAGGCCCGCTTTATCAGCAGCCGAATTAGAGATTACATCGGCTATTGCTACACCATCGGGCGCATCTTCTATCATCACGCCGAGAGAGGCGCCATTTCCAGATTTGGTAGATGATGATTTACCTCGATTGAAATCCTCTAGGTTATATGAGCGCAACGGGTCGACACCGTCTTCAATACCGAAATTCCTGAGCAAAGAATCCAGGTTTGGTGTGCCAAATGATCTGAATATCGAGTCTATATCGATCCCAAAATTAGATTCACCCAAATTGAAGAAAAACTGCTCACCAGTGCCAAACTCCTCTGGCAGGTCAAAGGAAAAACTATTAGACCTCTTTCTTTTTAGATTGACATATTTTTCTATCTCTTCGCCATCACGATAGATGACCATCTTGATTTCATCTCCGGCCTTTTTGCCTTCTAATATGTCTTCGATATTTTCATAGCTGACTATTGGTCTTTCCTCGATTGAGATGATCTCATCACCTGGTCGGATATCACTATCATATGCGCCAGTACCGCCATGAACATCGACCACAGCAGTGCGACCATTTTCAAATGATAAACTCAGACCTATCGACACATCCGAAGATTTACTACCATCATTGAGCCACTCGCCCCAGCCGTCAAAAGCATTTGGTCCAAAACCTAAAGATTCAATGTCCCACTGACCAAATGGTCTTTCATCAGTTTCTAATAACTCTTCAAGTTCTTCATCGCTGAAGTCATCTCCTTGCCTGCGGATGATTTTTTTAGACACTTCGTTGCCATTTTCGTCAATGGTCTTTTCGATGATGATTACGTCCTTTTCGGTCGATTGGGCAATAGCGCTAATCCAAGCAATACATACCAGTAATGCGGTTGATAATATTAATCTCATAGCTAATCTGCTTAATAAGTTATTTGGCGTCCCTAAAATAGGGCGTGAACCATGTATGATGCTTTACTGTGAGCGTTAAAGGATGGTTAAACGTTACAAAGCATCTGTTAATATATTATAGGCCATCGAGGTAATCCCTCAACTTCTTGGTGATGTCTAGAGTCGGATCATGTACGACTGCGTGTAAACCAACTTCTTGTGCTCCTCTAACATTGTCAGCATTATCATCGATAAATAGAGTTTCTGATGGATTGAGACCGCTGTCGGCTATTACATATTCATAAATGTCGTGATTGGGTTTTCGAAACTTTATTTCATGCGAGTAGTAGGCTTTAATAAAATGATCTCTCTCAAAAGAGCTTGGCTCTATATTAATGGCAGGGAATATTTTTTGACGGACATAGGTTAAGTGCGTATGATTAGTATTGCTGAGTAAGTAAGTGTTATATCTCACTCTGAGGTCTTTAACAAAATCGAGTTTATAGATTTGCATGTCAAGCAGCATAGCATTCCATGCGTCGACCAGGGTTCTCTCGGCAACAATCTCTTCTGTGAGCCTCTGAAGCCTATGAAGAAATGCTCCTTCACTGAAATAGCCCATTTCGTACTCATCCAGAATGCGCTGCACGTTGTCTGGGATATCTCCCTCTATACTTAAGAGTTCTTTAAGTCTATCGAATGATAGAGTGTAATCTAAATCAAGAAGAATTCCGCCAAAATCAAATATGATGTTCTTTATCGATTGCCCCATCATATAAAACTATATAAATAATCACATGATTTTTTAGGAGACTTGGCAGCGAATCATTTGTAACAAACGTAATATGTATGTCTTGGCGCTAGGGACGTCAAGGATAAGAGAAGAATACTTAAAGTCCTCTGAGATTGCCTAACCGAACTTTATGAAAAAACTATTCTTTTATTTAACTATTTCTGCTTTCTCAGAGGATTCTTCTCCCGCTTTATAAAGCGTACTCATTTTCTCCAATCAAATAATCTGCAATTTCTCTTTTTAAAGCCTTTATATTCTTCAGTGGATAATCACAGAAGGTGTTGATGGCTTTCATATAAGCCTGCTGCTTACCCTCGAGTACAAACGAACCTACTGCCTCTTGAGCACTAATGAGGATTCTGTTTTTAGCACTTTGGAAGTGAACTTCCATGATAGATCTTTGAATTGCTTGATCGGCACCTTTGCCACCACTGATATTCTGCTTATACCTAAGGAGTAAAGATTCTGAAATAAAGAGATCGATTAAGATATCAGCAAGATTCATCAATATCTCTTGCTCTTCTTTAATGTTGATTTTGCCTTTCATCGCTAACTGGCCCACGGAACCAATCAACATTAGTGCTAATTTTCTGAAGCCAACCACTGCACGAGCCTCAGCAGAGAGACCTGACTGATCACTTGAAGCACCAGTAAGAAGTTCTTGTTGTACGGCCATCGCTGGTGATGCAAAATCTAAGGCTCCTTTCATGGCACTTCTGAATATGATGTTGAGCATGAGCATCCTATTGATCTCGTTGGTGCCTTCATAGATCATTGCGATGCGAGCATCCCGATATCCACGAGCGGCTCTGCCTTCTTCGCTATATCCCATTCCTCCGTGAATTTGTACACACTCATCTGCTACATAGTTCACATTTTCTGAAAGCGCTATTTTAAGTATTGAGCTCTCGAGAGCATACTCTTCTGCTGCGATTAGTTCGGCTTCGGCATAAGTCTTGCCTTGCTCCATCAATACCTCAGTATAATCGTTGATTAATCCTGTTGTGCGATACACTGCTGATTCTGCTGCATATGTTCTTACAGCTTGCTCGGCGATTTTGGACTTGATGGCGCCAAAGCTCGAAATTGCTCTGCCAAATTGCATTCGTTCATTGGCATATTTGATTGAGAGGTCTGTCAATCCCTTAGATCCACCCAAAGCAAATGGGCCTATCTTATATCTACCAGCGTTTAAGACATTAAAGGCAATTAAGTGTCCTTGACCTTTTTCTCCCAGAAGATTTTCAACGGGCACTTCTACATTTTCAAAAAATACTTGTCTTGTAGATGAGCCTTTAATTCCCAGTTTCTTTTCTTCTGTGCCTAAGGTCAATCCTGGCATACCTTTTTCTAGAATGAAACCAGTGAAGTCCTTACCGTCAATCTTGGCGAATACTATGAAGATATCTGCAAAGCCGGCATTTGTAATCCACATCTTCTGACCGTTGATCAGATAGTGTGTTCCATCATCAGATAGATCTGCACGAGTCTTAGCAGCCAAGGCGTCTGATCCAGAACTTGGCTCAGTCAGACAATAGGAGGCTACCTTATCTCCTGAAATGAGTTCGGGTAAATATTTTTTCTTTTGTTCTTCAGTGCCAAAATAGAGTATGGGGAGCATTCCAATTCCTGTATGTGCACCTATGGTTGTCGAAAATGCTCCTGTAGGTCCAACTGCCTCAAGGACTACCGAGTTGGTATTAGGATCCATCTGCATACCACCATACTCCTCGGGCATATGTGTTCCAAGTATACCAAGATCGCCAAGTTTCTTAAGCAAAATTCGATTCAACTCAAACTCACCATGCTCCAGACGATCTGCAACTGGTTCGTAATCATTCTTTACAAACTCTTCAACGGTCGATCTAATCATCTTCTGCTCCTCCGTTAGGTTTTCTGGAGAGAAAACTTCTCTGGTATATCCTTCAATTATAAAGTGAGCTCCTTTCTGCAGTTTTACAACTGTTTCCATATCAATTATTTTACTCTTAGTATATGATTAATATCTGCTTATGGTTGTCTTAGCGCAGATCTACCATAAATATAGAACTTAAAAATATACTCTGAGTTAAATTTATTGTAATCTCTAGAGTCGTGGCGATTTACAATCATAACTTTATATTTAGAGGATGACACCACAACAAGTCATCGGCAGGAAAGGAGAAAAGCTTGCACAGGCCTATCTCGAGGGTCTGGGTTATACTATCAAAGAGACTAATTGGAAATTTAGTCATGCCGAGATTGATATAATCGCAGAGCAAGACGGTGTGCTGATTTTTGTGGAGGTAAAAACTAAAACCTATACACACTTCGGTGCTCCCGAGGAATCTGTAGATGCTAAGAAGGAACGATTAATCTGCGATGCTGCTGCGGGGTATATGGTCAAGAATAATTATGAGTGGGAGTTTAGATTTGACATTATTTCTATCCTGTTACGGAAGGACTCCTATGAATTGAAGCACTTCGAAGATGCTTTTTTCCCTGGTATATAGAATGCCATGTGGAATGCAGAAAAAACACTTACTACACTCTTTCAATAAATGTATAAATGGCTTACATTTGCAGCCCTAATTAAAAAGTGATGAAAAAAGATACACATCCATCAGAATACAGACTTGTTGTTTTCAAAGATTTCTCTTGTGATAAGGCATGGTTGTCACGCTCATGTGCTAACACAAAAGATACGATCACTTGGGAAGATGGTAATGAGTATCCACTTGTTAAATTGGAGATATCTAATCAGTCACACCCATTCTTCACTGGTAAGATGAAGTTTGTCGATACAGCAGGACGTATTGACAAGTTTAATAAGAAGTTTGCCAAGTTTGGGAACAGGAAAAAAGCTGCTGAGCCAGCAGCAGACGAGATTCCAGCAGAAGCACCTGCTGAGGAGACTGCAGAATAAAAACTATAAGAACAAATATTTAACCTCACCTTTTTGGTGGGGTTTTTTTATATGAGCAATTTCGATCTGGTCCTTTTTGATGATATCCAATGGCAGCAGCTATTTCCATTGACTTTATCCAGACCAACTAGTGCGATTAGGATAGGGATGTCGACCATTGCGGATAAGTGGAAACAGAAGTTGGGAGGCAAGGATGTTTTCTATCATACAGAAGACTATCTGAAGCAACGATTTGTCCCATCTTCCTCATCCCAAGTGCAACTGGTTAATGGTGCCGTCCTGCCCGCACCGGATCTCATATCGGCTATACAAGATCTACCGAGCGGCACCTTACTAAAAAGTGGCGACATCAATGTTGCTCTACAAACGGATTTCTATAATAATGAGGATTCTCTTGAGGACATCCTTAATGAGGCGCCTGTACAACAGATAGGTTCGATAGAACTATTAAATCGACCAGAAGATATACTCCGTCTAAATGATATCTGGATAGAGCGAGATTTTCAAGATACAGAGGGTGGCATATTAGGGCATATAGATGAGGACACTAAGATCATTGGCTCACCTGACCGCATCCATATTGGGATAGGTGCCACCGTGCACGCTCAAAGCATCAATACAACAGACGGTCCTGTCTATATCGGCAAAGACGTATTAGTCATGGAAGGTGCCATGCTCCGAGGACCACTAGTCATCTATGACAGAAGTGTGATTAAAATGGGGGCCAAGATATATGGCAAGACCAGCATAGGAAACCGATGTAAGGTTGGTGGTGAAGTTAAACGAGTAGTCATCCATTGCCATAGTAATAAGGGACATGATGGCTATCTTGGAGATAGTGTAATTGGAGAGTGGTGTAATTTAGGTGCAGACAGCAATAACTCCAATATGAAGAACACATATGGTAAGGTCAATCTATACGATATAGCTGATGGTCATAGAAGAAGAACTGAGGAGCAATTCTTAGGCTTGTTTATGGGCGATCACTGCCGGTGTGCAATCAATACACAGTTTAATACAGGTACTGTGGCGGCCTACTTTGCTAATATATTTGGAGCTCCACCATCAACGTATATCAAGCCATTTCAATGGGGAGAGGACAAAGTCTATGATTTGGAGAAAGCTATCGAGGTTGCACGTACAGTGTATGATCGCAGATCAATGCAATTTACTTCAGGAAATGAGGCTATTATGCGATACTTGTATCAAGCCTACAGATAGTGAAGCGAGCGCCTTGGTATAAGATGGCCATGAGCTATCTGAGAGATATTCATGTAGAGAGTTGCAGTTCAGAGTATAACCCCGATATGCAAGTGCTCTTATCACGTGGGCGATATCAGTTAGTAACCGCTAAGGCGATCTATTCTCACGAAGATCTATATAGCAACTTCTCTGAAATTTTACTGGAGACTTTTGACTTATCCAAAACTGAGGTGCGCAAGGTGTTAGTGCTCGGACTGGGATTAGCGAGTATACCAATCATATTGGACCAGATAGAGAGTGGTGCGTTTGAAATCACAGCAGTCGAAATTGATGAAGTGGTTTGTCAGTTAGCGGCGGAGTATGCTTATCCAATGGTTGAATCGCCAATCGAAACTGTAATCGGAGATGCCTATCAATATGTTATGGAGTGCCAAGAAAAGTTCGACCTCATTTGTGTTGATCTTTTTTTAGGAGATAAAATACCGCAGAAGTTTAGATCCAAGGAGTTCTTAGAACGATTAGGAGTGCTTGCTGGTAAATCTGGTGCCATCTTGTACAATACAATTGCGTATACCTCGAGTGATAAGAAAAGATCAAAAGGCTTCTACTTGGATGTGTTCAAGCCAGTTTTTCCTCAGTCGGTGATGGTCTACGCCCATAAAAATTATATGCTTATAAGTCACAGCCGTTGGTTTAGGTAACGGCATGTGCTACTTTTACGCTCCTAAATAAGAGTACTATGATGAATATCAATATATATGTCTTAATAGGCCTTACGGGCTTTTTCCTTCTTTCTGGGATTGTGTCAGCGTTTGCGTTTGGTTTTTGGTGGGCACTGCCGCTACTGATTATAGGACTGATCTTATTAGCTGTTTACATTCTTTTTGGTAGTGTCAATTCTGCAGCCAAGCACATCCAGAATGAGGAATTTGAAGAAGCAGATAAGAAGCTTGCGCTTACGCTTAAGCCGGACTGGCTGTATGTTACCCAGCGAGCATTCTATTATATCATGAAGGGTAGTATTGCCATGAACGCTAAAAATATGACTGAGGCAGAGGCACTATTCGACAAGGCTCTTGCTATGGATCTTCCTTCTGATAATGAGAAAGGTATGTTGCTGTTACAACTGGCTAATATCAACGGTTCCAAAGGAAAATGGAGAGCGGCTAAAAATTATGTGCGTGAAGCCAAAAAGCTAAAACTAACGGAAGAGGCCATAAAAGCACAGTTACTACAGATAGAGAAAGCAGTAGGTCAAAGTGGGCAGATTAAAGCCGCTCGTAGCATGGGTAAGCAAGGTATGGGCATGATTTCACATGGTGGAAAGAGCAAGAGAAGACGACCAAAGTCTCGATAGTTAGAAAATTATCAAAGAACCTATCTTATTTCAACAACATCTTCAATATTATCAAGAAAATTGATATATTATTAGATAGGATCGATTTATTTAATCAAATTATTAGATTTTTTGCAATAAACATTTCATTGGGTATATATTTGTAATAGCAATCGAAGGATAGCGACAAATAATTTTTGACAATACTGTGAGGTGATGAAACAGGTAGACGTGCCCTCTTGTCTCGGGGGTGGAGGATAGCGACAAACTAGCAATAGCTAAGCGCTCCGTGGAGGTTCGAATCCTTCTCTCACAGCTAAATACTAAACTGCTAAAAGGATAGTATTTCTTGACAATACTGTAAGGTGATGAAACAGGTAGACGTGCCCTCTTGTCTCGGGGGTGGAGGATAGCGACAAACTAGCAATGGCTAAGCGCTCCGTGGAGGTTCGAATCCTTCTCTTACAGCGGAAAAATTAAGCGCTCGACATCTTAAAGGTGTTTGGCGCTTTTTTTGTTGGTAGATGGTGGTGAGCCTATAATGTACTTAGGTTTATTTGCTATTTTAGGAAAAATGCCTTTCAAAACATATCAGAAGTATATCGTAGCAGCAGTACCACTTGTCCTGGTAGCTTTCTTGATATTTTATTTCAGCGATATATTTACTTATATCATATTGGCTTGGGTCGTATCTATGATAGGCGCACCTATCAATCAAAGGTTACAAGGCATAATCGGCAAAAATGCCGCTGCTATAACAACACTGGTTTCATTCACCCTGATATTAGGTTTGTTATTCTATCTCTTTATCCCTCCCATCGTTCAACAAACCCAAAAGTTTGGCAGCATAGATTACAACCAATTGGCCAAGAGCTTTGAGGAACCGCTGGATGATTGGAATACGTGGTTGATTGAAAAGGGGATACTACCATCTATCGAAGAGACTATTCCGGTCGAGGTCACAGAGGACGGCCATGTAGAAGAGCAAATAGCGAGGGTGGATTCTGCCTATACTACAGTCAATGGGCAAAATATTACGCTCATAGTTAACGTCCACAATGACCAAGAAGAGACATTGAATGAGCTAGATGTTGTACAGACCGATGATTTTTTTGAACGAGCAAAGAAGAACATCATACAGTTTTTCAACCCCTCTCGAATCACTGGATTATTCAGTTCGATTGTGGGATTCTTAGGTAATCTCTTAATAACAGTATTATCTGTATTATTTATAGCCTTCTTTTTTCTGAAGGAGAATGGATTGTTCACACAAGGAGTTAGATCAATAGTGCCAAATACATATGAAGAAGAGTCAGTCCATGTGATTGATCAGAGTGCAGAGCTCCTTATTAGATATTTCGTTGGGGTCGCTATCCAAGTCACCATAATTACTATTTTCATAACAACAGTTCTGAGTTTTCTCGGCTTTGAGAATGCTTTGCTGATTGGTTTTTTCGCAGCACTAATGAATGTCGTTCCTTATATAGGCCCGATATTAGGTGCAGCCTTCGCTGTGATTATCGTGGTCTCAGCTAATTTGGATGTTTCATTTTATGATGTATTACTTCCAAAGATTCTTAAGATTTTGGGAGTCTTTGCGGTGATGCAATTGATTGATAATTTTTTGCTACAACCTAACATTTTCTCCAAAAGCGTTAAGGCCCATCCTTTGGAGATATTTATAGTGGTGCTTATGGGAGCCAAAATCGGTGGAGTTACTGGAATGATACTTGCCATTCCTGGGTATACGGTTATACGTGTTTTAGCTAAAGTATTCTTGAGTGAATTCAAAGTGGTACAAAGAATTACAAAAGGACTTTAACAAGATGTAAACAAATATTCGACTTCAATCCTTAATAATCACGACAGATTCTTTATAAATTCACGTCGATTCACAACTAATTTTCCCCACCCAACCAATTGGCATATTTCACTCTAACCTGCCTTACAAAATTAATTGTTCGGTTTTAGTATGAACTAGACTCAAGATTGTCTGAGGATCGTTTTGATTTTAATTGAAAGAATGGTCCTCAGACGTTGAAGTCTCAAATAAAAAAATATACCACCACAGAACTATTCATACTCGTTTTCTTGAAAGCTTATTAACAAAGAATTAGGATGAAAAAAAGGACTTAGCAGTTTTGTACTAAGTCCTTTCTTACAGAGAGAATGGCGAAGATGTAATTGCTAATCTTGTTTAGCAAATACTCGCTGTAGGAGAGGGGTGACTCGTTGAGAGACGTCAGATCTGATCCCTGCTTCTTTCTTTTCTACCAGACTAAAGAGCCCTTTAAGAGCCTCTTGCGTGACATAATCATCAAGACGTGGGTTGGCATCAGCTAGCAGTGGTATCTTGTTATAAGCGTTGACAGCATCTTCCCAATACGATACAGCATTAAATTTTTCAAGAGATTCTAATAGTTTTGGTTGAAACTGATTATACAGTTGATCAAAAGTCTGCGCATGCAGAAAATCGGTCGCAGCATCCTGTTCGCCAGTAAGTATACTTAGTGCATCATTTATGGATATCCCTTTTATCGCGTCCAAGAATATTGGAGCTGCTTTTGTAGCTGCGTCTTCGGCTGCTCGGTTGATTCTCTCAAGGACAATATTTTCAACATTGCTAAAGCCAGGGATGACTTGTAGTTTATCAGTGACCTGTCTGGCTTCCTCTGGAAGCAAAATTTTATAAGCAGACTTAAAATATCCGTCTTTCGCTGAAAGCAGGTCCACTGCTTCACCCGTGCCTAAATTGAGGGCCTCCTTGAGGCCTTTAGAGATATCGGCGTTAGATAGTGGAGCCTCGATTATATCTTCTAAGGAGGCAGGACACGCCATAAATGTGAGGCTAAATAGGAGTGGTAGTAAATATTTCATAGTGAAAATGTGTGATGTTTAGAGAAAAACGAAATGGTGTCAGAATTACAAGTTAGACGAATGTTAAACCTCTATGGTCACCTGAGCCCGTCCTACCTTAGCTTTTAACGGGGGATTGAACTTACTCAGTGTGATGATGACTTTTTGCACAATAGGATCTGAACTTTTGATGGCAGTTGCCATATCATAGGCCAATCCCTCAAGGAGTTGATATTTCTTCTGCATATACTCACTAATGATGTTATGTGCAAGCTCATAATTGTAGGTATTGTCAATTTGATCGTTTGGATCGGTTTTCATAGCGATATCGATGTCTACATCTACTTGAAAATTGTTGCCTATGCGTCGCTC
>CAZAXY010000064.1:0-21837 GCA_964489125.1 uncultured Saprospiraceae bacterium | reverse complement strand
TTCCTCCTTGTTCGATTACAAACGGCTTGGCTATAAATCCATATGAAGTATAGAGGTACTCCCCACTCTCCACATCATACTGGCCATAAACAGAAAACTCACCATCCCTCTTTACCTTGATCTGAAGATCACCTTCTCCGTGTCCGATGAGCACATTGCTGGTCTCCTCATCATAGATTATCTGAACCTCAGCATCACGATCAAAGGATAGATTCATTTCAAAATCTAAACCTGAGGATGTTAATCTCTCAACTAATTGATCTACTGTGTTGCTATCTATTACTTCTTGATTAAAATTGAAATTAATAAATGACTCATCATATCCATAATCTGTCGAATTAAGTGGCAAGTATAGAAGGGAGCTTGGACCAGCTACTGCATCAACTTCCATATCGATCCGATCGAATGGCCCCTTAAAGCTAACCTCTACAGGTCCCATGCCTAAGCCATAATAAAGCGGATTATCATCGGCGGTAGTATTAAGCGCTATGAAATTGTTACTCTCAACCTCTAAATCCGACCTAAAATCTGCTAACACGTTATGCCTTAAGCCTCCCTTTAAGTCAGCCGTATTTCCTGCTTCATCAGTAAGATCGATTTTATTTAGATCGATGAATGTACTGGATATAGGAATAGAATCGCCTGACAACTGATAATAGGCACCGATGTAATCGATCTTGGTTCCAGCGTTTCGGGCAATTCCGAATCCATCCATAGTTATATCACTGAACGGACCCTTTATATCCAGTTCTATTTCTACTAATCCCTCAGTCTCGGAGATACCGTCCTGGATGATATACTCTAAAAATGCCAATGGATAATCCTCCATAGTCAGGTGAGTATTAAGCGACTGATTATCTATATCAGCCGTTCCTTCTACATACAGATTTTGATTGTCTTTTTCAATCTTCAATAATACATCTAGGATATTACCATCACTACGCTTCGACTCAATGCTGAGATTGCCATAATCAGCATCATTGATCTTAAAGTCTGGCACCTGGACATAGCCCTCAATTGCTAGCTGCTCAAAGATATTGTTGAGCTTGAGTTGAGCATCAACAGTCCCATCGAATAATAGCTTATCATAATCTAAAATAGGATTGATAAAATCAAGGTCAAACTCTCTTAAACTCACTTCCAAGCCTCGTTTATATACGTCCTTAACTCCTATAGCTCTGTGTCCATCCGTTACTATAAAGTTCTCGATGTCAATAGACTTACCGTAATACCCTATCCCTTTATTCGGCAGTATGGCCCATAAGGTACTGTCGACCATAATATCATCATAGAGGAACTGTGTAAAGTATCCCTCATCTACAATCGTAGACTTGGTCTCAAGCTCGATGTGATTTCTATCGTCTACATTAACGAGGGCTCGTGAATACAACTCTCCTCCTCTTAAGGTGCCAACTAAAGACACTTTGTCTATATCACGATCACCTTGCTTCAACTCATCTATTTGTAATTCTATCTCGCCATAATTGGTTCGACTATCGATATTTAGATAGAGATCTTCGGCTAAGTAGTCTCCATACCTGATCGTATCGCTATTGATCGTTACAATTGACTTGTCATTGTTTTTATTAGACTGCGCTGTGATTCTAGTTCCTGGCGCAATGTCTATGTCTTGCTTAAGGAAGTCCATCAATGGTTCCATATCTCTGGTAGTCAGCACAACAGAGTATACCTCGTCCCTAAAACCTTCGTACGGCATAGATAGGTTTAGTAGACTCAGATGTTCCTCATGATTTTCAAAAATCTGACCAACGAGGTTTTCATGTAGTTTGGTCAGATTAAACTTGCCATTGACTGCGACATCTAATACATCCGAAGAAAGATCGAAAGACATCACTTCATCCGAAACACGCCGAGAATTCAGCGCTACATTCTTTATTTCCAAGGTAGATGTATCATGATGTATCACAATATCCTTGATCAACCCTTTGCCCTGAAGCGTACTTAAAGAGCTTCCAAAGAAATCTACTTCTGCCTCAAATGATAGCTCACAAGGATAATTTATCAAATTGAGCTTGCAGAAGTCGATTTTACCCGCCTTCATATCAAAATCAAGGATGGGGTCCAACCCAGAAAAATCGATTAATCCCGAAAATGCAAAATCCAAGTTTGGATCTTCTATGAGAAAATCACCATCAATCACTTTACTAGCAAGCGTGCCCTTATAGATTGCACTCTCGTACATGACATCACGATAAATAAATTGATCTATTACAGCCTCGATCTGAGCATTGCTGCTGGCAAATGATAAGCCATGACCTTCATTTATATCTACACTGAGACTGACTGGACCAAAGTCTTCTTGTTGAAGCATTTCTGCCAAATCAAATTGAGTCAACTCTAAAAAACCATCATAACCTATCTCTTCAGGATTAGAACGATACAAATCAAACTGTATGTCCATATCAGCACGGCCCAACTCTGTATCTAGTGCTCCTTGAGCAATAAAGTCATTGGCAAAGCCGTCAAAAGTTCCGCTGAACTGGAGCTTACCCAAACGCTTAACCTCTTCAGGAATCTGCACCAAATTAATATCACGATCCAGTCGATCAAGATCAGACTCAAGCGAAATCACTTCAAGATTGATAAGACTGTTGTCTATATCAGAAATCCCAGACATCGTACCATTGGCATGCAGATAATGACTACCATTCAACCATAGCTTTAAATCATTGAGGTTAAATTGTCCATTATGTAGGTCAACATGACCTATGACTTGATGACGTTTATTCATCAGCGGTTCAGCCAACAATTCTGGTGACAAATTGTCAATCAATCGAACAAAATCACTCGGAAGTATTTTGGACTCAGATAAATCTACGTCCATGGAAATATCATCAATACTGTTGATGCTGTACATATCCCGAGCTTTGAGGTCGGCTTTGAAATAAGAGTTGTTTACTCTCGCAAATAAATCTTTAACGCTAACATTATCCGGACTACTTGCTATATGGCTGCTACTGACGTGCTTAATATCATAGCCTGTCGTCTCCAAAGAAAGATCTTGTATGATGGCCTGCCAGCTTTGAGGATCCATAAATTCCAGATTGGACATGACCAGATCGATATGCTTGGCCTTTAGAGTTTGGTCAGCTCTATAGTCAATCGTGCCATCAAGAATGTTGAGCTGCTTCAATTCTATCGTAGATTCGCTTGCATGATTAGATTCATCGCTTTCTGATAACTCACTTTTGCTTTTCATAATCCTCCCTCTGACATGGAAGGCAGGCTCGATTAAATTGATGAACTCAATATCAACATGACCGTCTTCGACATGATTGATTTTAGTCTCGAGAGCGACGAGATGCCCTGTCATGAAGAGCGAGTCTGCTTCGTCATTGTAGTCAAGCTTCAGGTCATACAATTCAAAATGGCTCAATGGGAACTCCCTAGGCTCAGTTGGTCTTTCATCTTGACTTGAAGATTGAAATCCGCTCAAGAACCTCTGCCAGTTATTCAACTCCTCGCCCTCTTTACGGTGCACATGGACTGCGACTCCAGTAATATTTACATCGTTAAATGAAACTTCAGATATTAATGAGAGGAGAGTAGATCTAGGGCTCAGTCCTAACTTTGCAACAGTTAATAACGTATCGGCACGATTATCTTTCAACACCGCATCTTTGATAGTAACTCCTTTGTTTAAGTCGAATGTCGCTGCTTCAAATGTCAAGTCTCCTTTTGAAGCATCAACAACCTGATTAGCGGCTACCTGAGCGATTCTTTTCTGAATGGATGGAATATGTAGAATACATACAATAAACAGGAGTAGAATCATCAAGAAGGCGAGCGCCTTGATGGTGATAGACAACCAGTTTTTGTTAGATTCTTCTGCCACTATTTATTAATGAACTTCTTTTACTTACAAAGAACGTCAGAATACACGCTAAGATGGTGAAGATCAAGGGCTTTAAGTAAATATTAAAGGCCAATCTTTAATATCAAGACATGAAGAATCTGCTTAATGCACAACATAATGATGGAATGCTAGTTAGGCGCTCCTGAATGCCTCGTACAATCTAGCCACTTCTACTGCTTCCTCAATATCATGTGCTCTAAGAATATTAGCTCCATTTAATAATGCCAACATATGCATTGCTGTGGTACCATTGAGGGCACGGTCTGCATCTGTTTTGAGGTGTTTGTAGATGAAGGATTTTCGAGACAACCCGAGCAAAATGGGTAAGTCAAATATCTTGTAGCTTTGGAGTCTCTTGAGAATTTTGTAGTTATCGCTAATTGCTTTCCCGAAACCGATTCCTGGATCTATGATAATATCATGAAGATTTTGTTCTTTAGCTTTGGCAATCGTGGTACTCATGTATTTCATGGTATCGAGGATGATATCATCATAGTGCGTGTCGTCTTGCATCGTCTGTGGTGAGCCCTTCATATGCATGAGTATATAGATCAACTTGAGCTCTGCCGCCGTTGCATACATCTGCACATCCTTGGTACCTGCACTTATGTCATTAACAATATCAACACCAATATTATCTGCGGCCCTCACGACCTCAGATCTATAGGTATCTATTGATATAATTGCTTTTGGAAACGCACTGCGCAATGCTTCAAGAGCAGGTAAGATTCTAGTCAATTCTACATCTGATGACACCTCTGTCGCCCCTGGTCGTGAGGACATGCCTCCAATATCTATTATATCTGCTCCAGCCTCTAACATGTCACCAGCACGATCAACAACTTGAGACGGCTCGACCCTACTACGTGAATAAAATGAATCTGGGGTAACATTCAGCACTCCCATGATCATAGGTTTTTGGAAGTCTAATAGCCGTTTAGATGATTTGCAGAAAAAATTAACAAAAGAATTCATGCTTTAGCTTAATGGTGCTGCTCGATAAATGTGTCTTAAAACTATTCAATCTAATCATGAGGACAGTAATAAATCGAATAATTGTTTCAGGTGAGATAGAATGAATTACATTTGGTTATCAATGAATAAGCAGGGCATTATATTACTTATTGTAGTAGGGTTGATTCTTGGTGGATACCTCGGATATCTCTACAATATTAATGAGTCATCGAGCAAAATGCTCGATGAAGAGGTGGTAGACCTGGTAGAGGAAGAGACAACACTGACCAAATTTGATTATGACATATCGAGCTATACTTTTGAATCTTATCCTATTAAGTATGGTTCATTCATTGCTGATCTGCTATTAGATCGAGAAGTCAGTTACAACAAAATTTATCAACTGGAGAAGGCTGCCGAAGAAGTACTTAGTCTCAGAAAGATTAAGGCGGGTAAAGAAATAACATTTGTATATTCAGATGAGTGCGAATCGCCAATAGCCTTTATCTATCGACCAAGCCTCTTTACCTATGTTGATTATAGCTTTGGAGATAATATATCTGTAATCCAAAAAGACATACCTTATATAACTTGTCAAGAGATGCTTAGTGGCACTATTGCTAGTGGAAGCTCTCTGTCTCAATCAATGGGAGAAAAAGGACTTAGCTTGGCGTTAACAGACGAACTAGAAGATGCATTAGCTCAAGTATACTTCCCTAACGCTCAACCAGGAGACAAATGGAAAATCGTATATGATCAAAAGTACATCGACAATGAACGTGCTGGATCTGGTCATATACTTGCGGCATCCTATAAGAGTGGCAACTCAGAATACTTCGGATTTTACTTCGAAAATGACCGTTATCAAGGTTATTACGATATTGAAGGCACTCCCAATAAAAAGACTTTTTTGAGATCTCCAGTTCGGGCATCGAGAATATCCTCTTTTTACAATATGAACAGATTTCATCCTGTGCTAAAAAGGCGCAGGCCTCATCTTGGCACCGACTATGCTGCACCTAGAGGCACTCCTATATTTAGTGTATCGGATGGGATCATTACCCGCAGAGGATTTACTAAAAACAATGGCAACTACATCAAGATAAAACATGATGGCGTTTATCAGAGTCAGTACTTACACATGAGTAAGTTTAAGTCAGGCTTGACCGTCGGGTCACGAGTGAAGCAAGGTGAGGTGATCGGATATGTGGGCCAAACAGGTCTTGCCACAGGTAATCATGTTTGCTTCAGATTTTGGAAGAACGGCAAGCAGATTAACCACCTGAGAGAGAACTTCCCTCCATTAGATCCTATGCCTACTGAAAGCCTACCAGAATATTTTGAGGTTAGAGATCAATATTGGAGGCAGCTTGAGGCGCATCCTTATGATAACAGTACTCCTACAGTCTATGCTACTGCTAACTTGACCAGCTAAACATCGTTTCATTTCTGAGATTTGGTTAAGGTAAATCCGAATGTAGACCCTTGTCCCTTTGTACTTCTTACATTGATGCTCTGGCGATGTGCTTCTAAGATATGTTTAACAATAGAGAGTCCCAGGCCAGAACCACCAAGACTTCTGCTCCGCCCCGCATCCACACGATAAAATCGATCAAACAGATGCTTGTGATGTTCCTCCTCTATTCCGATTCCATTATCACTTACTTCGATCAAGACATTTTCAGCCATATCGTAGAAGGCAATTTTCGTTAAGCCTCCTTCGGTCCCATATTTAATAGAGTTGCTGACCAGGTTAGTCATCACCTGCTCGATGTTAGCGCGGTCCGCATTCACCATAAATGCTTTTGAAGCGCCATCCTTTAATTTGATATCAATGTTTTTAGACTTGGCTAATAAGCTCAAGTCCTCGATGACTTCGAGTGTTAGTTGTTTGAAATTGAAGTCGCTCTTATTGATGTTTCCTCCTCCATGCTCAAGTTTATTGATGATCTCAAGATCCTCTACCACATTTTGCAATCGCTCTACATTGATTACCGCACGTTCGATATACTTGGTGTTAATTTTTTCATCATACAAAGCTCCATCCAAGAGTGTATGTAAGTAGCCTTGTATGGTAAAGATGGGTGTCTTTAACTCATGCGACACGTTGCCCAAGAATTTCCTTCGGTAGTCTTCCAGGTCTTTGAGATAATTAATCTCACTCTCAGTTTTATCGGCCCACTCTTGCACTTCCTGGTTGACGTCCTCTAACGAAAGATTAGATATGACTCTGGATTTTTCTTGTGGTAGACTAACCTTTGAATTGTTGATGACTTTATAGATCAGCTTAATCTTGCGAAAAACAAATTTCTCAAAAAAGAATAGCACTACGTAATACGAAGAAATTACCGATATCAGTAAGAGACCGATCCAGAACCAGCCCTTCTCAAATAGCGTAAAATCACTTATGTAAAGTGCAAATATTATAATGATATTGAGCCCACCCAAAAAGCAGGAGAGTATAATCGCAATCTCCTTGACGGTAATATTTTTGAACAAGCCTAAAATTTAAATTTATATCCGACGCCTTTGTAGGTTTTAATATAGTCACTTCCTATCTTTTCACGCACCTTGCGGATATGAACATCAATTGTGCGGTCTCCTACAATTACTTCTCTCCCCCAAACCTGCCTGAGTATTTCTTCTCTTTTAAATACCTTTCCTGGTTTAGATACTAAGAGATTGAGTAGGTCAAACTCTTTCTTTGCAAGGCTAATTTCTATGCCTTTGACACTTACATGAAACTCCTCTCTGTCAATCTCTAAATCACCAAATTTTAGAATTTCCTGTTGGTTCTTATTCTGAAATCTATAGTGCCTTCTGATTATAGCCTTCACCCTACTCTTGAGGACATTGGGCTTAACAGGCTTCGTGATAAAGTCGTCACCTCCCGACTCCAGTGCAGATACTTGGGTGAATGATTCGCTGCGAGCAGTTAAAAATACAATGAGCGTATTCTTGAGATCCTTATTTTCTCTGAGCAATGTACACACTTCAATGCCATCCATTCCGGGCATCATGATATCCAGAATGATAAGATCTGGGCCGAATTCTTCAGCTTTTTCGATCGCACTTGGTCCATCATTGGCTATCTCGATCTGATATCCTTCTTTTGATAGATTATAACTGACAAACTCCAAGATGTCTTCCTCGTCATCGACTATTAAGACTTTAATATCGCTACTCATCTGTGTTATTGTCTATGGATTCGTCCGAATCTAGGGCTTCTCTTTTTTCTGTTAAGACTTCTACTAGGTCCTTGGTAAACTCTCGATACGAATCGCTATCAAATTGGTAAAGATATAGGTTCGTGTCCAGTTGGTGTTCAGATATGTTGTGAACTTTGAGTAAATTTTCCTTCATCAATATTCTTATGGAATCTTGCCTTTTAATATCGTAGTTCCGAACTAAGTGCTCTACGATCATTAGATCACTGACTATTTCGAGCATATCGTCACGATCTATTTTCTCATACCCCTGACTACAGCAAATTGCGAGTAGACATAAAACTATTACAAAGAGGTATCTCACGAGATGTACATTTTAGGATACATCAGAAAATCCATATCACTATTAATCGTATCTACATCTGACCAATTTTTTGCCGAGCTAGTTATTCCAAACAAACCAGAGGTGGGCAGATTGTCAAGAAACTTCTCAGAGAAATGATTGTACAAATAAGTGAACGCTGGATTGTGCCCGAAAAGCAATGCAGATTCGTATTGTTCATCTAAATCATAGATGACTTCAAGCACCTGGTCTCGGGTAGCCTCATAAATTTTTTGGTCAACTAATGTTGCCTTATGACTGATAGCTTGTTCAAAAAAAGTCCTACTCATCATAGTCCGCTTGGCAGGACTGCTGATCAACAAGTCTATGCGCTCACATCGGCGAGCCAGTTTATCCGCCATGATCGGCGCATCCCTCAAGCCGCGCTTATTGAGCGGTCTATCTATGTCTTGCAATGATTGGTCCGCCCAACTTGATTTAGCATGACGTGAGAAATATATTCGCTTCATATTATGTCTAAAGTATTTCAAAATGAACTAATTTGAGAGGTTGTTATCAACTTAATAACAAATCAGCCACATTTTGGATATCCAAAGCCTACATAATAAGGACATCACATTCTTCGAAAAGAGCCTCGATGAAGAGTTAATCTTATTGGGTGAGCAGCTGATTGATAGCAATGCCGTCAATGGATCCAGTAGTAAAAATCATTGGGACCTAATCGTACGTTATCAAAACTATCACTACCAAGTATCTGCGATAATAAGTGATCAAAAGATCAAATCGTACCAATGTAACTGCAAGAAGTCAACCAACAATTTACTCTGTGGCCATATCATTGCGGCACTAAATTTTATCCGGCGAGAGCAGTATAAAGTAAAGATCGCCCCGACAAGAAGACCAAACCTCAGAAAAGTAGCTGAACTGATCTCTGATCTCGACAAGTCCGATCTGATCTCTATCATCAGTGCATATAGCAGAAAGAGTAATGAATTTAAATTGCAGTTGCTAGCTCAGCTCTATGATATACTATCAGACAAAGAACAAATCCAGTTGATAGAACGCTCCTATCCTATACATACCGAGAATACTCAGAAAGTAGCACCAAAGGCCGCTAATACATTCCTAATGATCAGTGAAAACCTGATCCTGCACCTCAGCAATTTCATCGCGAGTGAAGATTACATTCAGGCTTACAATCTTATTCTACGCTTACTGAAAAAGTCATTTTATATCAAAAGCAAGTTGACTAAAGAGCATAAGAAGTTAGAGCTAAATCACAGCAAACTCCTCAACCAGTATAATGTCCTTATAGAGAACGTTGAAGCTCCTGAATTTAAGATTATGGTGATCAAAGAAACATTTGATCTATTGAGTTCATCATATATAAGTGCAGAATCCAAGGCGGAACAGATTCTCTGGTTTAAAATTTATAGCGATTCCGACAACCATGATAGCTTACTAAAGATCGTCCATGCTTACATCGCCAAAGGCAAAAGCAAAGACTTGGGATCATATTATTTCATCAAGTCTTTAGGCCTATTGATAGATCCAGATGGCGCTAAAATCAACTTAGACATTATCGATCGTCAAGAGAGCTATCGCATCGTACTGAATCTACTAGGTCTCGAAAAACTCGCAGGGGTCGAAGAGCTACTTAAAGCTTTTATAATCAGAAAAAAAGTAAATCACTTTATAGCTAAACAGATCATAGACAACATCAAAATATCAACGGACGAGTCAGCATTGATCAACGCTATACTTGACCTATATATCTCCTCAGGTGATGCAGATTTTCTCGTAAAACTAAGAGCAAGCCAAGAAAACACTTCATCAATAGATAAGCTGATCAACCAGTATTTTGAAGAGATGACCGATCCTCAACATCGCATCCAATATTATCTGGCGATGGAGCGAAATGAAGAAGCGATTGAGGTTCTCAAGAATGACAGTTCTACAGTGTTGTTAAACAAATTTGTCAAGACATTGAAAGAGACTCATCAGGCAGAAATGGTAGAACTATATCTCGCTCAGTGCAGCTACTATCTCAAAAATCATTTCGGCCCTAAGTCACGAGAATATCTTGCTAAAATCTACAGTCACCTCGATGCTACAAATGCTACTTCTATTAAAGAGGAATTGATCAAAGGACTCAAACAATCAATAAAGAGCACCCGTGTCAATTGAAATAGTATATTTTCGCCCTACAAGTCAAAACTGTGTTGTAAGAACAATATGAAAATTAAGGCGTGTATTTTCGATATGGATGGTGTTATCGTCGATACGGCTGGCCATCATTATGAAGCTTGGCGCCAAGTGGCTCAAGATTTAGGTCATCACTTCAGTCAAGAAATGAATGAAAAACTCAAAGGCATCAGTAGAATAGACTCTCTTAACATGATGCTCGACTTATTAAATGTCCAAGTAGCCGAGTCCAATAAAACTGCTCTATGTGAAATCAAAAATCAGAACTACTTGAGTGCGATCGATGGCATGGATAGTAGCGCTATCCTACCTGGTATAACAGAATTGCTTGATGAGCTTGCTCAATTAGGTATCAAATATGCCATTGGCTCAGCCAGCCAGAATGCCCTTAAAGTCCTTGAGCTAATAGGTCTCAAACAGAGATTTGAAATCATTATCGACGGTAATAGTGTCGAGCATACTAAACCAAATCCAGAAGTCTTCTTGAAAGCTGCGAAGGGGCTAAATGTGCTGCCAGCGGAAGCTATCGTCATAGAAGATAGTAATAAAGGATTGGAAGGGGCAATAGCTGGTGGATTTAGGACTGTTGGCATCGGTCAACGAATAAACCTACCACTAGCTGAGGTAGTATTTGACTCCCTAGCCAATGTTAAGTTTCATGATATACTCATAGAACTCAATCTCGACCTTGAGTGATTCATCTAGGTCAGCAGATTTCCATTTTTGTCCCACTCGGCTATAGCCTCTCGAGTATCTTGATTTATACACTTAGCAATCCACTTTGGGTCATAGTCTACGTCATGGTTAGCAAGTACATCTGCAGGGACGCCATCCCAGATATTAGGTCTATTCCCTACATATCCCAAATCATCAAAACCCATCTTAGTGGTGTAGTAACCAGTTAAAGTGAGGTTTCGCATTTGGTTGAAAAATTTTATGCCTGGCCCCATATCTGGGCGTTCATCATCAGGATCGGGGTAGGCAATATCATCAATAATTAATATTTGCTCTGAATTAATTAGATCAACGAACCGTTTATTATATCTCTGATTAGACTGTCCATCCAACCACGCTAATCCACCACGCATAGGCAGTTGATTATTGGGAAGGTCCTTAACAATAAACTCGATAAACTCTGGCACCCCCGCATCTGTAGCGCTTCCAGCATCTCCTTTTTTAGGTAAGATGATATCGCAAAGGACGGCAATAGTCGCAAGCTCGTGCTCCTCAAAATATACCTCAGCGTTGATATTCTGATCATGTTCCATCTCACTCGGAGTTCTGCCATAACCATGTCCTGGTATTATATCAGATGCAGCCTCGACTATTTCATTTGGCTTACATCCCACAGTTGATAGAGAAGCCCCTGCTACTCCACCGATCAATAATGACTTAAGTGTATCACGTCGGTCCATCAGATATTCATTTTTTTAAGTTCATCAACTATATGTTCAGAAGCTCTCATGCTCAGAGCCATTATCGTCCATGTACAGTTTTTATCCGCTTGAGATGAGAATACTCCTGCATCTACTACATAGACATTCTTGGCATCGTGCAATTGCTGCCACTTATTAGTAACTGATTTCTTAGGATTGTCACCCATACGTGTGGTGCCGACTTCATGGATGATCTCGCCCGGCGCTAACAATCCATAATTTTGCTTCTTACCTGGTTTGTCACCGAGCAATGTGCCTCCCATATTTCCTATGATTTCCTCAAATGTATCCATCATATGTTTAGCTTGATTATACTCATAATCGGACCACTTATAATCAAAGCGTAATACAGGAATACCAAACTGATCTACCACATTTGGATCTATCTCACAACGATTCTCATAGCGGGCTATGGATTCTCCTCGACCTGCCATACCTACGAAGGCTCCATAGAATTTTTTGACATCATCGCGCAATTTATCACCATATCCACCTACTTGACCACCGACATACTTGTTCATAGCCTCGATGTTATAACCAAAGCCGTAAGAAGGCATACCCATACCTCCCCAAACCTCAATATGATAGCCTCTCGGAAAATCTAACTTCTTATTATCACCCCACCATGGACTGTAGACGTGCATACCTCCAACTCCATCTTCATTATAGATTTTGCGATCCATCAATGCAGGGATAAAAGCGGACATACTCGCTCCGGTTGAGTCATGCAGATAACGACCTACATGGTCGCTGCTATTCCCTAGGCCATTAGGATGAGCCTTGCTTTTCGAGTTCATAAGAATACGTGCAGTACTACACGCTGAAGCACCCAAGACCACTACTTTACCTCGAATCTGATATTCACGACGATCTTTCTTATTTATGTAAGACACACCAGTAGCAAGGCCTTCGCTATCCGTAGTAACATTCTTGACCATGCAATCAGTGAATAGCTCGATCTGACCTCCGTTCTTCTGTGCTGGAAATATGAGACATGATCCAGCCGAAAAATCCGCATAGGCATTACACGATCTGTTACACTGCCCACAATAGAAACAAACACCTCTGTCTTTATTAATTTTCTTAGTTAAGATAGATAGTCTAGAAGGGTATACAGGCACACCTGATTTTCGTGCACCTTTGATGTAGTACAACTCATGTAATCGCGGCTTAGGAGGAGGTAAAAAGAATCCATCTGGATCATTGTATAAACCCTCATTAGTCCCGAATACTCCGATCATCTTATCGAGGCGATCATAATAGGGTTTTATTTCATCATAACTTATGGGCCAGTTTGCCCCAAGTCCATCCACATCTCTATGCTTAAAGTCTGTCGGTCCAAAACGCAGAGATATTCGTCCCCAGTGATTAGTACGTCCTCCAAGCATTCTTGCTCGCCACCATTTAAAGTCAGTGCCTTCTGCGTTGGTATAGGGCTCCCCATCCACTTGCCAATCACCCCAGGACATATCAAAGTCTCCGAAAGCTCTGTTTGTACTTGCACCCCTCCTCGGTGACTCCCAAGGGTACTTCATCTGGGTCATAGTATCAGGATCCTTGGGGTCAAAAAATGGACCAGCCTCGACAACTGCTACTCTCAAGCCATTTTCAGCCAGGATATTTGCAGCCATTCCCCCACCAGCACCTGATCCAACGATTATTGCATCATAAACTTCGGATTGTTCGATTATTTGCATTGGATTGTTTTGTCAATCCGAAATGTAATCATTTCTTATTTCTCAATATGAGCATCATCCTATAGATTTCAGGATTTAGTGATCAATATATCAGGGTTCATAATCCAAGCTGGATCAAGCCGATCTTTTATAGCACTTAGTGAAGTGGCGAAAACCTCACTTCTCTGTTTCTGATAGTAGGCCTGATGATCTCTTCCAACTGCATGATGATGGGTGATTGTACCTCCCAATTCAATGATTGTATTAGATACAATTTGCTTGATTTCATTCCATTGTTCTATCTCTCGTCCTGTTTGCCCTTTGGCCATTATAGTATAGTATGGTGCTGGTCCATCAGGATATAAGTGAGTGAATCTACAAGTTATAATCCCGCCTCCACATATCCGTTGGATGGCTTCATTTGCCGCCGTGATTATACCATTATGAAAGGCTTCAAATTGATCCCATGTCACAGCGGTTTCAAACGTCTCCATGATACATCCGAGTCTGACAAACTCATCTCTAAGATATGGTGCCTGTAGAAAGGACTTCTTCCATCTATCAGCGGCATGGTCTCTTTTGTTAGACTTCTCCTTCACTATATACCGACCATTCTGGCGACTACAGATATCAAGTCCTTCGGTCATAAGTGTCTTTACATCGTGGTTATGAGATTCAAACCCCAGGATGACAACATGATGCTGCCCATCACCTAATCCATTTGACAACGCTTCTACCCTATCTATTAGTCTGGCATTGGTGGGATTGAGTCCTGATTGAGCGAGCATACGACATGCCTCTACAGCATCATTCCACTCTTTGAAATTGACCGTCTGAGCTGACTTATATTTAGGTATATGTTGAAGCCTTACCCACGCTTCTGTGATAATCCCAAAGATGCCTTCAGATCCCGTAATTAGGCGCTCCTCACTCGGTCCGGCACCAGATCCAGGAAGACGTCGAGATTGCATGATACCTTGAGGGGTTACCATCCTAATTGACTGTACGAATTCGTCTATATGAGTGAATAGGGTCGCATAATGCCCGCCTGATCTAGTTGCAATCCAGCCTCCTAATGTAGAGAACTCGAAGCTCTGCGGAAAATGACGCATAGTCAATCCATACTCTTTAAGGCCTCGATCCAATGCAGGGCCAAATATTCCAGCTTGGATGCGCGCCGAACGGCTCTCTACATTGACTTCAAGTATCCTATTGAAGTGCTTCATATCAACAGATATTACTGCCTTGTATCGCTGGTCAGTGGTAGGTTCCACACCACCAACTACTGAGGATCCCCCACCAAAAGGAATAAGGCTTACATCATGTGCCGCCGCATATTCCATTAAGGATAGTATTTGTTCCTCTGTAGTTGGATAGGCCACATAGTCAGGTGGATTATCATACCTGCCATGTAATCCTCTCCAGACATCACGATAAGACTTTCCGTAGCTGTGGGATGCTCTATCAAAGGTACTTTCGGAACAATATTCCTTGAATGACTCCGGTAGACTGATTCTTGGGGGCCTTAAATCAAGCTCTTCAAGCTTCGGCGAAGTTAGGTCTGAAAACTCCTCAATCCCAAGTGTCATCTGGAGCAAAGATTTAAATTGCTTAACTGAGGATGGGTCAAGTTCATAATCTGAATACCCCCATCCCCAGAAATTGCGCTTGCTATTTTTCATACAGCCAATTATCTACCTTAAAGTACGTATTCTGGCTGATCCTGTGATGATATTGCCCCCATTAGAACTAGTTAGCACAAAGATTGAATTGGCGACTTTTAGAAAATAGCTGCTGCTACCAGTACGCCAACATATGCAGACACAGTAGTTACTAAAATGGTTAATCTCGCATAGTGATCTAATTTGGTCGTAATCTTTTTCATTTTATAGTTTTTTTGATTTTTGAATACACAACAAATGTGTCTCAACTACCGACTTTTTGCAATTTTAGACGACCGCTGCTTGGAATTTCTCGATTATCCAAGCAGAATTTCGATTTGTATGATTGGGAATGAAGAATTAAAAGTCATCACATATTATTAATTCGTAATATAATGTCACCTTTGATCATTGATTAATGCAATATGAGCAAGTTAAAGGTAGCCGTCATCTATGGCGGGCGATCTACAGAACATCAGATATCTATTCTCTCGGCTAAAAACATCGTCGCCTCGATGCCTAAGGATAAGTATGAGCCTATCCTTATTGGTATTGATAAAAGCGGACGCTGGTTACTACAGGATGATTCTCTTGAGCTATTAGATACCTCTGATCCGCAAACAGTCAGTCTCTCTCACAACAGCGAGGCATTGCTCCTATCGCAAAACACTGATGATCGCCAAATCTTCAACGCCAGTTCTGGAGAGGGCTTATCAAGGATAGATGTGATCTTCCCTGTACTCCATGGCATGTATGGTGAAGACGGTGCAATACAAGGATTGGCCAAACTTGCCAATATACCATGTGTAGGTCCAGGAATCTTGGGTTCAGCAATTGGTATGGACAAAGAAGTAATGAAACGCCTACTTAGAGATGCGGATATAAAGAATGCTCCATTTATCACGCTGAGAAGATATAATCGAACCGAGTATATGTACAACGTTGTGGCAGAACAGCTCGGGAATGAATTGTTTGTGAAGCCTGTAAACTTAGGTTCCTCTGTTGGTGTATCCTATGTCCAAAATGAGCAGCAATATTTGAAAGCCGTTGAACATGCGTTCCTATATGATAATAAGGTCATCATAGAAAGCAAGATTTATGGTAGAGAGATAGAGTGTGCTGTCTTAGGTAATGATAATCCTCTTGCCTCGATTCCTGGTGAAGTAATGCCTAAGAGAGGTTTTTATTCTTATGAGAGCAAATACCTCGATGAAAAAGGAGCTAAACTCGCTATTCCAGCAGATCTCAGTGAACAACAGGTTGAGGCTATAAAAAAGACAGCAATTGAAACTTACAGATGTCTCGAATGCACTGGTATGGCTCGTGTAGATATGTTTATGCTCGATAATGGCGAACTCTTTATTAATGAGATTAACACGATTCCTGGATTTACAGATATCAGCATGTATCCATCGTTATGGAAAATTTCGGGAATTTCTAATGAAGCATTAATAGATCGGTTGATACAGCTTGCCATCGATGAACATCAAGCTCAAAATTCACTCAAATTAGAGCAATAAAAAAACCTCCCGAAGGAGGCTCAATATTATAAACTAAACAAAACATTATGCATTTAGGTGCTTACTCTATCAACTCAAATTAAGTTGGTTTAATAGCAAGTCTTTAGAAGCAAACACATTGGGAACAACCCCATGTAATTCCTTCTTCAGGATATTAAAGATGTTATTTTCAGGATCTATTACCTCTTTCTTTATCACACTTCTATACTCCATATTTAGGCGCTGTGATTCGCCATCAGTAAATTGACAAGTACCATCATCAAAAATCTCTGCCATCATTCCATCCTCTATACTTATCATTCTTTCTGTATAATTCAAAACGGTGGTGATGTCATTAGAAACAATGAAATCTCCCGAACTCAATCCTACATATAGATTCAATCCTTGATTTAGACAGTAGTGCTTCTTGCTCCATTCATTTGTCTCGTAGACGAATGAATACTGACCTTCAAGAATTTCTTTAGCCATCTGTATGGCATTCTTAGTTCTTATTAATTGGGTCGCCTTAATATACTCTACAAGAGCATACACTAATTGTGCTGGACTCTCGAAGTCTATATCGACACCTACCCCAGATAGAGCTTTACACAGTTCATTCTGATTATCAATAATTCCACAGAATGTAACCGTTGTCTCATTCTCTCGATATTCTTGGTTTTGCCTCAGATTGATATTCATTGCTCTCATCGTATCGGTTATTCTATTTATTAGACCCATTTGTTCCTGTGTGCCCCCCATAGTATATTCTATTAGAGGCCAATTTTAACATACTTCATTTCTAAGTGCTATACAATCAAAGGTCATATGGTAAATATGTATTCTATGTATCTTTGGTTGTCTATCAGTTCTTCTATGAGAAAGTATTATCTGTTTATTATAGGACTTCTATGGCTTGGTTGTGGAGATGATGGTCCCACTACAGGAGCTAATGGACCTAATTCATCATCGTTCTTTCCCACCAATAATTTGATTAGAGAGTATCAGATGTTCAGAGTAGATATATACAACTTAGGGCAGACAAGAGATACGTTCAATTACTTCTTGCGTGAAAGAATCATCGGAACCGATGTAAACTCCCTCGGAGAGGAGATTACCGTTATCGAGCAGAGCGAGCGCACCGACCCAACGCAAGAATGGAATATTTTCGGTAGAGTATCGGAGCAGGTTATTAATGGTATGGCTATACGTAACGAGGGTAACTTAAGTCAAGTGAAATTAATCGTCCCACCTGAGGAAGACGCATTATGGCAAAGTACTCAACGGTTCGATCCAAGCATTATGATTTCTATAGGGACCGATGAAATTGAATATTTCAAGGATTGGGAATCTCGATATCTTGATATAGATGCAAGTTTCAATATCAATGATCTGTCATTTGATAGAGTAATTAGCGTGCAACAAGCAAAGGCACAAAATAGATTGCAATATCGCACCAGTTTAGAGCATTACGCCGAAAACATAGGATTGGTAAGTCGAGTAGTAGGCGTATTTGATACCCAATGCTTTGAAAATTGTGAGTCTATCCCATGGGAAGATAAAGCCGATATAGGTCAACTCATTATTCAATCGCTGGTCAACTATAGTAATGAGTAAGTACGAGCGACTGTACAAGTCTAAGTTTACAGAAGTAGGAATCATACGTCGATCTCATGGATATAAGGGACATGGAAAAGTTTCAATCGCTGATCCGTACGTAGACGATTTCAAAAAGCAAGATTTCGTGTTTATCGAAATAGATGGGTATAAGGTGCCCTTCCGAATAGAAGAACTGTCTGAGGATCAAGATATCATTATTAAACTGGCCGGATGTGACAGCTCTGAAGAAATGAATCGTTATCAATTACATGCTCTACATCTTCTCAGCAAAGACATTGAAGTTGATGACACTCAACCGCTCTCTCAACCTAACAAGCTTATAGACATGATGATCATAGATCAGAGTGTCGGAGCAATAGGAAACATTATCAGAGTTGATGATTACCCACAGCAGAAGATGGCCATAATCATTGATGAAAATGAAAAAGAAATTCTCATCCCTCTTCATGATAGTCTTATTGATAGAATTGCCCTCGAAGAGAAAGCTATATATATGAACCTTCCAGAAGGATTAATCTAGATTAAGGCTCCAGCAATACATCCAGTAAGCATCGTAGCCAAGGTTCCACCCACCAGAGCCTTAAAGCCTAGTTCGGTGAGATCTTTCCTGGTCTTCGGGGCTATAGAACTTATACCTCCGATCTGAATACCTACTGAAGCAAAGTTTGCAAAGCCACATAAAGCATAGGCCGCAATGATGATGGAGCGTTCTGATAGGACACCGCTGCGCTTCATATCTCCCAAAGTAGAATACGCAACGAACTCATTAAGAATAGTCTTCTCACCGAGTAGCTGTCCGATATACAATACTTCGTCACTTGCAATACCAATGACCCAAGCTAATGGTGCAAATAGATACCCTAGAAATAACTGTAAGCTCAATTTATCATACTTCCCTCCTGTGAACTCTTGGATACTGCCATTGATCGCAAAGTAGTTACCTAGCAATTCAAGCAGACTATTAGTTAGAAATATAATAGCCATAAAAGAAAACAGCATTGCCGCTACATTAACCGCTAACTTCACACCATCTGTTGTTCCTCTCGTAAGTGCATCGAGTGCATTAGATCCAACATCAGACTTGGGAACATCAAGCCCTCTATTAAGCTGATGGTCTTTCCCTTCAGGTACCATGATCTTGGCAATCAGGAGTGCTGCTGGTGCCGAAATTACGGAAGCAATCAATAAGTGCATACCAAACTCCTGTTTGGCAACAATATCATCGCCGCCTAATATGGATACATATACTCCGAATACACTACCCGCTATAGTCGCCAACCCTCCAACCATTATCGTCATGATCTCGGAGCGTGTCATACGTTCTAAATAGGGCTTAACTACTAACGGCGCTTCGGTTTGACCAATAAAAACATTGGCCGCAGCGGCAAGGCTTTCAGGCCCACTCAATTTCATCGTCTTGTTCATGAGCCACGCAAAACCATATACTACCTTTTGAAGCACTCCAAAATAATACGCCAATGAAGTAAGTGCTGAAAACAATACGATTACCGGTAGTGCTGAAAACACAAAACCATAGGAAAGATCAGTTGCAAGATCTCCAAACAAAAAGGCCGCCGATTGTTCAGACGCATTAATAACTACAAGGAATATGTCTACGATTGCCTTGAAAAAATTCCTGATAAATGGAATCTTTATCGCACCAAAAGCCAATACAAATTGTAGCAGTAACCCACCAATGACTATACGCCACTTTATAGCTTTCTTATCTGCACTGAACAGATAGCACAATCCGATAATTATGGCAATACCAATTATTGCTCTGAGCGCATGCATAAGCATGCCGAAATGTATCGCTTTTAATTGAATATTCGACCCAATACTCAGAAATATAGAACCAGTGGTAATTCGCAGCGCTATATTTGAGTTTATGAAACCTTATGTTATTGCTATCACAGGTCGGAGCGGATCAGGCAAGACAACTCTCGTCGAACTCCTTCTCAATATGTGTGGTACTGATAATTTGAGCGTTCTTTCATTAGACGACTACTATAAGCCTCGTAAGGAGCAAAAGTTAGATAAGGCGGGATATTTCAATTTTGATCTACCTGAATCTTTTGATCTTAATAAACTATACACCAATATCAAGTCCCTATTGAGGGGAGAGGATATCTCAATTCCATCCTATATATATAATTCTACCGAACGTCTGGAGGATAAAGTGATCTCCCCAGCTTCCGTAATCTTGATCGAAGGTTTATTTGTCAATCATCACCCAGAAATCAACAGCCTCATTGATTACAACATTTTTATCACGCTGGACAAAGAAACCTGCTATAATCGAAGATTATCAAGAGATACTAATAAGAGAAGCTATGAACAAAAAGAAATTCAACACAGATTCTTTAAACATGCAGAACCTGGTTATGTGCAATACATTAAAAACAACCTAGCGTTAGCCGATTGTATCCTTAATAGTAGTATCAAGTTTACTGATGATCCCGAAATCTATAAGCTTATAGCCCTTATAAATAGCTTTATAAAAAAATAGGAGCACAATTGACATTGTACTCCTATATCCAAATATATTGAGGGTATTACTTCAATACTATCTGACAGAAGTGCCATCTAGTATTATTAATTTTTTCAAAATTTTTTCCTTACCATCACCGTTTTTAACAGAAACCCAGTATACTCCAGGCTTAAGGCCTTCAGTATTAATCTTAGCTTTTGTTCTACCTGTTTTGGTTGCTTGATGAACTATAGATGGAGCTTGTCCGATATGGCTAATTACGAATTTCGTATTAGCATCACTAACATCATAGTCTAAAAAGACGAAATTGTTTTGCACTGCTGGATTCGGATAAACATTCAATGACATAGGGCTTTCTGCTATAGCTGTAGGTGCCATTCTTGCCAAGCTAACAAATTCATACTGCGACAACTCTACCTCACTCAATGTAGAGATTACGCCTTCATCAATATTTGCCTTCTGTGACACATAAGTCGGCGAACTCTTAGTTAAGCTCAGTTGATTCTCTTGTATTTGGGATGGGATGGCTATCCACTTTTCTCCGTCAAATCCTACGATCCCAAGTTGACCCATATCATCCACTAATCTATCAATACCTGTAAAGTGATTCCATGTTAAGCTAAATTGAGTTGGGTTAACACTCTCAATCTGATAATATCCATGACTTGACAATTCCTCTATTTCAGCACTCAATGACTGAGCAATAGTGCTCGGGTCTTCAGCGAAATAACTTGCCGCTGCATTGGATCCTCCTGATACGATTATTGGTCTATAATCTTCATTATTACCTATTGGTAATAAATAGTCTTCTTTGGAATAAGATCTAGCAAATCCATCAACATAACCGTTAACAGAGGCTTCTTCCCACGAAGCGCCTTCAGCAAAGACCATATAGCTTCTATCTGATCCTC